>DIRE01000038.1 GCA_002426575.1 Clostridiaceae bacterium UBA5444
CCAAAATGCCTATTTTTCTCTAAATAAGTAAAGTGGATAAAAATAGGCATTTAAGTCGCTGCTACAGTAAATCAACATATCCTGAAGCCAATGCTTTACTAAAACAACATATCTTTATCCTATAAAAAGAGCCCTAGGCTTAACTTTTTTAATAAGCTTAGGGCTCTATAATTTATGCAACCATACTTATGATACAGACTCATTACCTTTTTTCAGTTTGCTATTTTTTTTAGTTGGTTTTTTTATGGGTTTTCTTACTCCATCACATAGAACTAAATCTGGTGGGGTAATCTTTAAAACTGTATCCTTTGTTATAATGCACTTTTCAATATTTTCTTTTGATGGCACATCATACATAACATCAACCATAATCTCTTCGATTATTGATCGCAATCCCCTTGCTCCTGTCTTTCTCTTTAATGCTTCCTCTGCAATGGCTTCAAGTGAACCTTCTGCAAATTCAAGCCTTACATTATCCATTTCAAAGAGCCTCTGGTATTGCTTTACAAGGGCATTCTTAGGTTCTGTAAGTATGCTTATTAGAGCTTGCAAATCTAATGCTCCAAGAGTTACCACGATAGGCAATCTTCCAATAAACTCTGGTATCAAACCATATTTCAGTAAGTCTTCAGGAAGTATTGACTTTAATATTTCTCCTATATCCTTATCGGTTTTACTCTTTATTTCAGCTCCAAATCCCATAGAGCTTTTGCCAGTTCTTTTTTCAATTATATTTTCTACACCATCAAAGGCTCCGCCACAAATAAATAGTATATTAGTAGTATCTATCTGTATGAACTCTTGATGAGGATGTTTCCTTCCACCCTGGGGTGGTACACTAGCAACAGTTCCTTCAAGTATTTTTAGTAATGCCTGCTGAACTCCTTCTCCTGAAACATCTCTTGTAATAGAAGGATTCTCAGACTTTTTGGCTATCTTATCAATCTCATCTATATAAACTATACCCTTCTCTGCTCTCTCAATATCATAATCAGCATTTTGTATTAATTTAAGCAATATGTTTTCAACATCCTCACCTACATAACCTGCTTCAGTAAGTGATGTTGCATCAGCAATTGCAAAGGGTACATTAAGCATTTTTGCAAGGGTCTGAGCAAGTAAAGTCTTTCCTGATCCTGTAGGACCAAGTAATAATATATTACTTTTTTGCAGCTCGACGTCATCATCCTTACTGCCTAAATTAATCCTCTTATAATGATTATATACAGCAACAGAAAGAGCAATTTTAGCCCTCTCCTGACCAATTACATATTGATCAAGATATTCTTTTATTTGTCTCGGCCTTGGTATTTCAGTAAGATCTAATTCAACTTCATCTTCAAATTCCTCTGCGATTATCTCAGAGCAAAGTTCAATACATTCATCACAAATATAAACCCCAGGTCCTGCAATAAGCCTTCTTACCTGATCCTGATTTTTCCCACAAAAGGAACACTTAAGTTGTTTTTTTTCATCAGACTTTGCCATTCTTTCACCTCACTTGTTTAAAATAGATATTTATCGGTTTATCTTTTCTTTATTACATTATCAATTATTCCATATTGTAGTGCTTCTTGAGCACTCATGAAATAATCTCTTTCTACATCTTTTTGTATCTTTTCAAGGGGCTGACCTGTTCTTTCACTCAATATATCATTAAGCTTATTTTTTGTATTAATAATATGATCAGCGTGTATAGCTATATCTGTAGCTTGCCCTTGTAGCCCCCCCATAAGTGGTTGATGTATCAAAATTTCCGAGTTAGGAAGTGCGAAACGCTTTCCTTTTGTTCCTGCAGCAAGTAAAAATGCTCCCATTGAAGCTGCTAAACCAACACATATTGTGGATACATCTGGCTTAATATATTGCATAGTATCAAAAATTGCAAATCCAGCTGATATTGATCCTCCTGGACTGTTTATATAAAATGATATATCCTTGTCAGGATCTTCAGCCTCTAGAAACAATAGCTGTGCAACTACAAGGCTTGCAGTAACATCATTTACTTCTTCACCTAAGAAAATTATTCTGTCTTTTAAAAGCCTTGAATAAATATCATAGGACCTTTCACCACGATTTGTTTGTTCAACTACAACTGGTACTAAACTCATTAGTAATCCCTCCTACCTAGTTAAGGATATGTGTAATATTATGATTGTTAACTTTTTATACTAAAATATACAATTACCAATCACTATACTAATTGTATCACTATTCCTTAAATACTTAAATATTACTTTTTATCGTTATCTTTAGCTGCAACAGGTGTTGCATTATCTACAAGATATTCTGCAGCTTTTCTAGTTATTATACCATCTTTTATAAATGAGGTATCCTTTATAGTCTCTTTTATTTTTGCAATATCTTGATTATATTGCTTTGCAATGTTTTCAAGTTCTTTATCTACATCTTCTTCAGAAGCCTCGATGGATTCTACTTCTGCAACTTTTGCAAGAACAAGCTCTGTTTTTACTCTTTTATATGCAGCATCTCTATAATCCTCTTTCATTTTATCAACTGTAGTATTCATAAATCCTGCATACTGATCAAGGGTTAATCCTTGATATTGAAGTTTATAATTAATATCATCAAGCATATAATTTATCTGCCTATCTACCATTACATCTGGAATATCTACTTCTGCATTTTCAACTGCTTTATTTATAACTGATTCTTCAAACTCATTTTTAGCTCTTAGAGTATTGTTTTCCTCAGTTTTCTTTTTAAGGTCCTCTTTTAATTCATCTAAAGTTTCAAATTCAGATACATCTTTTGCAAACTCATCATCTAATGGCACAAGTTCCTTAGCCTTTATTTCATTTATTTTAACCTTAAACATTGCATCTTTGCCTGCAAGTTCCTTTGCTCCATATTCATCAGGGAATTTTACATTTACTTCTGTTTCTTCTCCTGACTTTTTACCTATTAATTGTTCTTCAAATCCATCTATAAATGAACCACTGCCTATCTCTAAAGAATAATTTTCGCCTTTTCCTCCCTCAAAAGCTGCTCCATCTACAAAGCCTTCGAAGTCAATAATTGCTGTATCTCCTTTTTCAATGGTTCCTTCTTCTTTGGTAATGATCCTTGCATTTTTCTCCTGCATAGCATCTAGTTGTTTTTGTATATCTTCATCATTTACAGTGTACTCTTTTTTCTCTACTTCAAGTCCCTTGTATTCTCCTAAAGTAGCTTCAGGTCTAACGGTAACAGAAGCTGTATATATAAAATCCTTATCTTTCTCAAGTTGAGAAAAGTTTATCTCTGGTTTATCTACAGGTTTTAAATTGTTGTCATCTAATGCTTGAGGATAGGTATCATCTATTACCATATTTATTGCATCCTCATAAAAAACTTCTTCACCATACATTTGCTCAATTATAACTTTTGGTGCTTTGCCTTTTCTAAATCCTGGTATATTGAACTTCTGTACATTCTTATGATAAGACTTGTCAACTGCTTTTTTAAAATCAGCTGCCGGTACAGAAATCTCTAATTTTGCAGTGTTATTTTCTATTTTTTCCATTTTAACGCTCATTTATTCTTCCTCCTTGTATGTAAACAGTGTATATTCCAGCTCAATAACCATATTATTATAGCATAATTATTTATTATTGCCAATTTTAAATATAAAAAAGCGGTAAAGTATAGTAAGCTACCTATGTAGCTTACTAATACTAGTACTATAGATCAATTTTTGTGGTATATAATTCATCTCTTATAGAACCAGACTCTATTAAAAATATAAAGTTATCTGATATAACTGGAAATATAGGGCTTTTACAATCTTCTAATACTTTTTTCCTCTTTTGATTATATATCTTATATACAAACACATCAAATATATATACATTATTTCTACATTTTCTCTCTGTCCATGCGTAAATTCCATTTTGCCCTTTATAAATATCTATCCAATTCATTGCCTCAGTACACTTTTTAAGCTCCCTGCCTTCTATATTATAGGTATAAACAAAGCATTTATTTGCATCACATGTTTGATAGACAATTGTGTCTTGAAGTATGAACATTTTATTTATAAAACCTGTTGGTGTAAATACAATATTTATATCTTTGCTAATATCATAGATAACTATACAACATTTATCTTTAAAATATATAAGCCATGCACATATATCTTCTTCAATAACTGGTGTTCCAAATATATTATGACTTGATGCTAATATCTTTTTTTTGCATGTATTTATATCATATAAAAATATGTTATAACCGCATCTTAAAATCAGTCTTCCCTTGTTTATCCCTCCAAGGAAAAAGTCCATGCCCAAATTGTCAATAATTTTTGTAGTCATTGTACAAACATCAAGTATTACTATCCCTCTTTTTATACCAGAGGTCTCAAATACAATATTTATATTATCTGTATATGAGTTAAAGCATATTTGGTTTTTCATTAATATAGATTTGCTGTTCCCTAAATCTATATTATAAGCTGTTATCTTGCTTCCTTTTATAGAGTTTTTTATAAAAATAATATATTTTCCATATACTAAAAGCTCATCCACGTTACAACAATCTTTAGGGGTGAATATCCTGTTTAATAACAACTCCATATGCCTCACCGTCCTTAGCAATATGATATATTGACTTGGCGTATAGTATATACTCCAAATAAAAAATATATCCCACTGCAATATATTCACCCTTAAAAATTTATGTGTATTTGAAATCCATTAAATTCACTCTACTTAATTCCCTATAACCTTTTTAAATATTTCCCCCTCTTTTCCTAAAAAAATACTATTTACATCTTTTTGCTTTAAAATCTGATATGATATTGCTGCCCAAGAAGATGCTGATACAGATTCTAAATCTACAAAGCTAGGATTTTTCTCAGTATTTAGGCTATTAGGTATTCCCCTTTTATGATTCCCCTCCGCCTTAGCTTGGTATGTTCTTATAATACTTAAAGCCTCGCTGCTGCTTTTTTCGTCTCCTAATTTAAAAAAGGCAATAGGCATTTTGCACACCCCTTCACACCATATAAGGTTACTATCTTTGTCATCAATATCAAAGCCATAACCTTGAATGTTCCCAACCTTTTTTGATATTTGGGAAATATAATTTTTGAAGTCTTCTATTCCATAATTTAAATTTATATTATTTTCTAATGAACTGACGAAAAATGCTGCCGTAATAAAGGTATCAATATCCGTATATTTTAATTTGTCTGCTCCAGTGTAACCCTTTATGACTGTATTCTTGCCTATACATGAATCTTTAATCCATTCTGCAATTTTATCTGCAGCCTTAGACTTTTCTTTGTACTCTAAATAGTCTCTCTTTATATTGCAAAAGGCATATTCTCTTAAAGCATAATAAGCATAAATATTAGATTTAGTTGTTTTAATTTCCTTATCCGATTGTATGGAATCTATAATGCCTCCATTTTTGGGGCCAGCCTTTGATAAAATATAATTAGCTGACTTTTTCATTGTTTCTAGAAAACTGCCTTCTCCCGTGAAAATAGTATAATATGAATATGCATAGAGCAATAATGCATTATAACCTGTTGATAGGCTTTTTAAATCATTTCCTTCCCTTTTATATATATTACCCGATACATCATATAGGCTATACCATGATCCATCGCTATTTTGAAGCAAAGATAGATTTTTAAGTATATCTATAGCCTCTTTTTCAGTTTCTTTTTCTCCATGGTTTAAAAGGGCAATAGCTGCAATTGCATTCTCATAAATTCCAGATGTGCCCTTTATGTATTTATATTTTGTATCATCATATACCCAATAATTTTCTATTAGCTTTCTATCTTTTTTCTGTTCTAATATAAATTTAATTATTTCATCATATAGCCCCTTTAACTCCGAAATCTTTTGAGTATTCTCATCTATCATATATGCAGATCCTTGGTTATCATCATTTTGAACTTCTTCTTTATCCTTGTTCTCACCTTTGTCAAAGATATTAATATTAGCTTTAGCCATCAGACTTTGAGCTTGTTCCTTTATGTTTATACCGAGATAATTACAAGTAATCAAAGCAACAAGTACAATCACAAAAATTTTAGATAGTGTCTTCATTCTCCATCCCCCCTATTATGATTTATTCTGTTTAGCAAAAAATATGCATGCATAGATATGGTTGTCCAAAAAAAATAATCAGTTAATTTCAGAAAGATATTATCTCTCTGAAATTAACTGATTATTTTTATTTAATAGAGATTCCTAAGTACTTGCTGCATGCTTTATGTTTATCCACGTATATATTGTTCTTTTTGCATTCTCCATAATCCCAATTTTTAGTGTCAAAATATGCGCAGCTTCCACAGGTTTCATATAATATTGTATCGCATAGTGTTTGAGGCCTATTAGCTAAATAAAACTTTAAGTAAAAATCATATGCATTTTTAAGCTCTCCATTTTTTTCAGACATTTTACCTTCTATATAATCATTATCTATAGGCACCCTTCCAAGGTATCTTATTGCCGTCTTAATAAAAGCAACTGCCTGTTTTAGTTCTTCCTTGTTTCTGCACATATAACTAGAATACTCAAAGCAATCTAGCAAACACCTGTCTCTTATAGGAACTTCTCCAGTTATTTCGTATGCTCCTTGATAAAATTCATATCTCTTTAACATGACTTTATCAATCATGGATTCAAAGGAGTCATATCTTCCCTGCATTAGATAGCCAAATGCTCTTCTAATCCATAGATCCTCTAAATTTCTAACTCTATACATATCTATTCCATCAATTAAGGCCATATCTTTTGACCAGTATCTTTCTGCATTATCTAATGCTCTGTAAGCCTTATCAAATCTTTCTTGTTCAATATAAACTTTTGATAATATATAAAGATTCCATACCGCTATGCTTTTTTCTCTCAAATCATCACCGTCTAGGTTTGCTTTTTCTGCTATATTCTCGCATATTGACACTCCTAGGTCGAAATCACCACATGACAGGTGAAGACCTGATAAAAATGATACCATCTCTATATTGTCACTATCCTCAAGGTAATTTTCAATAAATATTGTAGGTACACGTCCTCTAAGCGCTGATATATCGTATACTTTAAATCTTCTTTTACCTCTCAAGCTTTTTTACCTCCTTAAATATATGTTAAAAGCTTATACTTATATAGTATTCAATATACCGTAAAATGATAAGGTCCACCTTAAAATAAGGTGGACTTTATTATTTTACTCCATATCTATATTTAAAACATTGTCTCCTGTTTCAATGGATATGGAAGCATCGTTATTTGACCAGCTTAGCGCTGTGTTGTCGTCAATATTAATATCTTGTCCAATATCAAAATCGTCAAGATGTATATATTCCTCATCAAAATTTATAATTACAACTTTACACTTATTACCTCTGCTAGATTTTGCAATATATGCATATTTACTACTATCCTTATTCCACTCTCCAATATTTGTTGCAGTAAAGCTGTTTAATACTGGAAGTTTTATTTGTTCCTTACCATAAGGGTTCATTGCATAAAGCCCATTATAATCTAACTTACCATTATTATTCTTTTTAATATATATAATCCTTGTCCCATCTTTTGACAAACTTAATATTTCTTTATCTTTTACATCAATTGTATCTATTGTCCCATCTATTTGATTTATAAATGCAATCTCATCTCCATCATTTATTGCTATACTTCCATCTTCCCTATAGCCAAGATACTTGTATGACGAAGATTTAATGGAGTACAACTTTTTCATTTTACTGCCATCAGATGCAATCTCCCATAGAGATTGTTCAGGTGAATCACTAGTATCTGGCAAATTAGATATAAACATTATTTTGTTATTATCAATAAAGAGTGGTTTATCTGCCCATATATATTTATTGCCCATATTTGATTTGTCTATAGATTCATATTTATCAGGGGTTATCTTTTTTAATTCCCCGTTAGAATATATAGCCCATAGGTGTTCATCTTTATCTTCATAAACAATATTCCTACCATTAGATGATATATCATATCCCTTAATACTATCTAGTGGGTTTAGTGCATAAAACTTTATGGCATCATCAGCTTTAATATACTCTGCTTTCAATACTCCAGCACTAGGCGTGCTAATATTATAGCTGCCATAGAAAACATTATTTTGTGTATTGCTTATGGATTTCTCGTTACTTTTACTTACTACACTATCAGAATCAACTAATTCACTGTTTTTCTTGTTAGACAACCTTCCAACTATAGCAACCCCTGCCAGTACCACTACAACAATAGCAATAACTATGGCAGTTGAATACTTTTTCATAATATGCCTCCTTATTCAACAAGTCGCTTATTGCCTCCATATTCAACAATAAGTTTGCCGTCATCAGCCATTTTGTATGTTGCAGGTTGACTCTGCTTTGTATCAAAAAGATTTTTGTTATTATTTCCGTCACTATCTATAATCCAAATATAAATAGTATTTTCAGTTTTAAACCAAGGTAGATTAGATTGGTATATTATCCTATTATCTTTAAGAAATTTAGGCTTAGATGCCCATACATATTTATTTTGATATTTAGCCATTATATCTTTTTTATAAAATTTAGCCCCATTTCCTAATTTACCACTTTGCTTATAATAATCAGGATTTACTTTCTTTATTTCTCCATTTTCATTACAAATGTATATATCACTAGTTACAGGATTGTCAAATACAATTGCCTTTCCATCGCTTCTTATATCAAAAAAAACACCCTTGTCCTCTGGTTCTATGCCAGTAAATTTAAATTCTTCATTTTCTTTTGTATAAAGTATACTTATTTTTACACCATCTGAAATACTAAACTCATACTTGCCTTCCTCTTTTTTAGTATCTTTACCTGATTTGTCATCTATTGCGCCGTCATTGGTTGGGCTTTCAGTTGGAGTTGGAATGTTTTTATCGACTATCTGCTTTTTCTGAGACGATTTTATACCTTTAGCAAACTCTTTTATGTAAGAGGAACCATCAATTAAAATAAAAAAGCCTACAAATATTACTGCTAAAATTATTAAAACCCATGCTGTTATCTTTCTTCTTTTCATTACTTTATAATAGTCTTTGCTAAACATACTAGGTCTGCGCAAATTTATTACCCCCTACTTTAAAGAAGGCCTAAAGTTTCCATATTTAAGCCTGCTAGGCATTAAAGTATATATACTATATAATGTGTTTTAGTGCCCTCTTGTATAATCATTATTATACATTATACACTAAATATTATCTAGTATATATACCATGCCTTAAATTACCACATAGCTGCTGCTATTGAGATCCAAAACCCTTAAGTGTCAAGCTTGCTCTGCCAATAGCATCTATATATAATGAGCCATATAAAATGCCTATACCTTCTTTAATATAGAAATCACTAGCTCTTCCTGAACTATCAACAAAACGCAAAACTATACAGTCATTAAATACTTTATCCTTTACCTTAAACTTATATTCAGTATCAATTACTTTAAATGCACCAAATTCATTTCTCCATGAGGCTCCCTTTATAATAGGATTTTTTAATATTAGTATTTTCTTAGCATTTGCTATATTATTACTTTTTTGAATAGACATAGGCAGCTTACCGTATCCCGTGATATATAAATCCTCATCACACATTAAAAATGCTATCCCTTCCATTCCAGCCCCAGAAGCTACAACTTTATAACGGTTATTACTATAATCTATTACTTTTAGTTTTATATTTGTATTATAGAAACTGCTGCAAAACACATATTCCCATTTTGTCCCTATACCTACAGGAATAATATCTGATGCCACAAAACCCATGAGTACCACCCTTATACTTTATTATTAGTATATTATATGAGTATACTAATAATCTGTACTCAAGAATTTAATTGGATATTGAAGAATATATGCTTTTTGTTCTATATTGCCTAATATAGCGGTCAAAGTTCCAAGTGCTTAAAAACTTTTTTGCTGCAATGTACCCGGAGTTATAAAGCTCCATGGACTTTTCCTTACTTATCCCAAACTCTGTGGTGCCAACGCCTAATGCTGGTATGGCTACAGTTCTTTTAAAATTGCTTTCCTCTATATATCTTTCGTCAAATGCCTCCATCATTGTGGATATTATATTTAGTATATATTGAGCAGTGTTCATATTTAAGTTCTCTTTGTTATTGCTTGCTTTAATAAACCTAAACCCAAAGGTAGGCCATTTAGGTATTCCTTTTGCGTCAAATAGCCACACAGGAAAATTGCTTAAAAGTCCGCCATCTACAATATAACAGTTATACCCCTCATTAGATTTTAGAACCACTGGCTTAAAAAAAATGGGAAGGCTTATACTCATCCTTACAGCCCTTGCTATGTCAAGCTCATCTGGGTCTATTCCATACTTTTTTATATCCTCAGGCAATATAATAAGTCTCTTCCTTGTGACATCTGAGGCAATAACATTTAATTTGTACCTATGCCTTCCATTATTAAATACTGTTTTTATATCTTTAAACTTTTCCTTACCTTTTATTCTATATTTGTCCCTCAACCAATTTTCTATGCTATCGCCACTATATATTCCCTTCATAGTTGAAATAGAAATAAATGGTCCTATAATTGGTATCTTAGTTAACAATGTATCATCGCTAAAGTCTTTAAAATTAACATCAAACAGCATGTCTTTTATTTCTTTTCCAGTATACCCAACAGCTATGAGCGAGGCAACTATTGCTCCTGCAGATGTGCCAGCAACATTAACCCATCTATAGCCTGCTTCCTCCATAGCAAGTATTGCACCTGCAAGCCCAATCCCTTTGACTCCTCCGCCTTCAAACACCGCATCAGCTTTTAAAACTTTCATATCCCTACATCCTATAAATGTGCTTCATATCTATTATATTAAACAATATTATAAAAGGTTACATAACACGGGTTTACTTATCAAATATTGTGACGGCCTGATTGCCCATCTCTTTCCATATAGCTATAAACTTATTTTTATCATACTTTTTCTTTTTGCCATCCACAGGATCTACTACAAAAATATTGTTACTATCATAACCTATCATTACATATGCATGCTCAGGCGTCCTCCAGTATACTTTTTCACCATGTTCATCATACCAAACAGCAGTAAGTTTGGGTTTTTGTAAGCCTGAAGTTGCCCATAGAATTACTGGGCTTCCATAGTCTACTACTGTGAAGATATTTTCAAAAGTTGTACCTGTAAGATCCATGGACCTTCCCGGTACAAAATCATCTACCAATGCCGCTATGGGTTCATGGAAAACCCCATACCCTTCTTTTGAAAAAGGGTCTCCCACATAAACCTTATAAGGATTTGCTCCACACATTTTACCATTTTTATACTTAGGTATATCCCCTTTAGGAAGCTTAGTTGCCACCTCAGCCTTACTAATATCTACGCCAGCCCATCTAAGAAGTATTGTGGCCGCAGTGGCTTCACATCCCGTAGGCAATTCAGGATTTTGAGATATTAAAGGTACATTATCTATCTCAACAATTTTATTTTCATTCTTTTTATTCTTATCTTTTGTTTCCTTATTATTCTTCTTATTATTCTTCTTATTACTGTCACTGCTTTTATTGTCTTTATTGTTTTTATTTGCATTTTGTTTTTCTTTATTTGATGGTAAAGTGTCTTCCAACGTTTTATGTACTTTTTCATTTATGGCATTTTCTAAATTATAAGGAGTTACATCCCTTAAATATAAAAAAAGCATTCCCAATGCAATAGCTAATATTACATAACAAATAACTGATAATATAAGTAAGCCATCATATTTTTTCAATATAATCACTCCACTACTGTTAATGTTGATATCTGAATAAATAGATTCTATCATTTTATACTATAACATTACAAATTTCGCCATGTTTTTATAAAACTTTAGGCCATATTTTAAGTAGCTGTTGGCTTTTAAACCGGATATGTTAATTGACTTCCGCTGCTCCAAAATG
>DIRE01000003.1:0-2117 GCA_002426575.1 Clostridiaceae bacterium UBA5444
ATATAAAACTAAATGATGAATTAAGAATAAAAGAAAAGCCTTACAAAGTAGTTGGATATGTATTGTTTCCAGATTATAACCTGCCCATGTTTAGTTCAACCTTGATAATCGATAATGGTATGCAAACCATAGGATTAGTTACAGACCAAGAGTATGAAAATATAAAGGGTGAAGAAGGATTCCATTTCGCTGGTAAATCTAAAGGGAAGTTTGACGAAAAAAATTTCGAAAAAACTGTAGTAAATGAAATTAAAAATAAAAAAGATTTAGATTATGTAACTGGTATAACCAGTACTAAAAATCAAATAAGAAGCGGAGCTGTATATGAAGAAATTAAAGGGGGAAAGGCTATGAGCCTAGCCTTTAGCTTTATGATTTCATCTATAGCAATTATGATAGTTGCAATAATAATATACAAACTTATAAGAAGTGAAAGAGGTCAAATAGGCGTATTAAAAGCCTTAGGATATTCAAATACTGAAATAGCTACTCCATATATAACTCTTATACTAGCAATAGCACTCCCAATGCTTATAGCTGGATATGCAGCAGGTAAATTTTCATCAGTATTTGTGAGAGATTTATATTTAGAGTTTTACCTTTTACCATCAACAAATATAGAGACTGATTTAATGGTATTTTTCACAGCCATATTGATACCATTAGTATTCTTTATTGGCCTATCAATGCTAATAACTAAAAAGATGTTATCTAAAAAGGCTGTAGATTTACTACGAGCAGGGGACAAGGAAAAAGTAAGTAAATTAAATAAATTTGCTTCAAAAATGATGAAAAATGCAAACGCTATAACTAAATTTAAATATACTTTTATACTTAACGACACAGGAAAGTTTTTTGTATTTTTTGTTGGTATTGCTTTTGTTTCCATACTAATAATGTTTGCACTTATGACCAATGGCTTATTTAATAGAATGGTAACTGATTATTATAATAATGTAGGCTACAAATATGAAGCTTATGTGGATATAACTAAGCCCCTTCCTACTTTAAAAAATGGAGAAGAAAAGTTTTTATTATATACAAATGGAAAATATAAAGATGACACCATAACATTAAAAGGCATTGAATATAATAACAAACTTCATAAACTTTATAATGATAAAAAGAAAGATATTACACCAAAGCTAAAAGAGGGAGTTATTATAAGCAAAAGCTTTAATATGAAGTATGGTACAAAAATTGGAGACAATATAAAAGTAAAAATAGGCGATAAAGAATATAATTTAACTATTGTAGGTATATGCGAGGAATATAGTGATTATAAAATTTATATGAATTTAAATGAACTAAGCAAAATGGTAACAGATAATAAATCAGATGATTTTTTTAATGGAGTCTATTCTAGAGAGGGTTTAGATGAAGATAAGTATTTAACTGTAACCGATAAATCAGATATTTTAGAGCAGGCACAGCTTATGCAGAACTTTACAAAGTACTCCATATATATGTTAGTAATAGTGGCAATGGTTATAGCTATAATAGTTCTCTATATTCTCACCACTATAACAGTAGAAGAAAAATACTATGATGTATCCCTGCTTAAGGTAATGGGGTATAGTGATGGAGAAGTTAACTCTATGATACTAAATAGTTATTTTCTATATTCCATATTATCATTTTTAGTAAGTGTTCCCATGGCTATAGGGATAATGAATATCTTGGAAAAATATCTAATAGAGAATTTTAATATGGTACTGCCTCTTAAGTTTAGGGTATGGCATGTATTTGCTGGAGTCATAATTGTAGCGGTTATATTCTTTATAGGAACATTAAGTGCTAAGAGAAAAGTCAATCAGGTATCGCTTCAGGAAATATTAAAACAATATAGGGATTAGGGCTTTCAAAGCTATAAAAAGAGCCTGTTCCTATGGTAAAACTTAGCATGAGAACAGGTGATTTAAAAACTATGCTAATGTTTTTAGAAAACAGGAAAACACATATCTGTGCTTAAACCATACCTCCAGATGTTTTGCTTTTGCATGTCTATTACTGCTTGACAGCCGTGCTAGCAAGTGATACTATGTAGTGGTAATAAGTATTACTACATACAAGTCATACATAATAGTAACGGGGGGATTATGTTGGAAAACCTAACG
>DIRE01000003.1:2299-2503 GCA_002426575.1 Clostridiaceae bacterium UBA5444
AAACCTAACGGAAATGCTCAAAGGAGTGCTTGAAGGCTGCGTTCTAGAAATAATCAGCCGTGGGGAAACCTATGGATACGAAATAACGCGGCGATTGAATGCTCTCGGCTTCACAGATGTTGTAGAAGGAACTGTCTACACCATTTTGGTACGGCTTGAGAAAAATAAACTTGTGGGCATAGAAAAAAGGCCATCCGATATGGG
>DIRE01000070.1 GCA_002426575.1 Clostridiaceae bacterium UBA5444
TTAAAAACCAACAGTTACTTAAAAATCTATAGGATAAATAAGGCCTTCATGAGCATAATAAGATTAAACTTTAATTCAGATATGTAAGGAGGGCTTATTTTGTTTTCAGATGTAATGAGCATTGTACAGTTTATTTTTGCAGTGATTATAGGGTTGTATTTTTTGAACCTTTTAAAAAATCAGCAGTCTAATAAAGTAGTTATTGAGAAGGAAAGCAGAAAAGAGATTGATAAATTAAAAAGGATGAGAGATATTTCTCTTACGGAACCCCTTTCGGAAAAAACAAGACCAACCAAGTTTGAAGAAATAATAGGGCAAGAGAGAGGGATAAAGGCCTTGAAGGCTGCTCTTTGTGGCCATAATCCGCAGCATATTATTATATATGGGCCACCAGGAGTTGGCAAAACGGCAGCCGCTCGTCTAGTTCTCGAAGAAGCAAAGAAAAACCCTATGTCTCCTTTTAAATATTATTCAAAATTTGTAGAGATTGATGCTACAACTGTTAGATTTGACGACAGAGGCATTGCAGACCCTCTCATAGGATCTGTTCATGATCCCATATACCAAGGGGCAGGACCTATGGGAGTGGCAGGGATACCACAGCCTAAGATAGGTGCTGTAACTAGGGCACATGGAGGGATACTATTTATAGACGAAATTGGTGAGCTTCATCCAATAGAGATGAATAAACTACTTAAAGTAATGGAGGATAGAAAGGTCTTCCTAGATAGTGTATATTATAATACAGAGGATAAAAACATGCCCACTCATATAAAAGACATGTTTGACAATGGGCTGCCAGCTGATTTTAGGTTAATTGGAGCCACTACAAGAAACCCAGAGGAGATTCTCCCTGCAATAAGATCTAGATGCACGGAAATATTTTTTAGGTCTCTATTACCTGACGAAATAGAAATTATTGCAGAAAATGGAGCCCAAAAAAGTGGATTTAACATAGAAAAAGAAGGCGTTAAAGCAATTGCAAAATACGCAACTAATGGGCGTGAAGCAGTTAACATTATTGAAATTGCAGGAGGCATTGCCTTAAACGAAGGAAGAAGGACTATAAAATCTAGTGATGTTGAATGGGTTGCAGAAAGCTGCCAATATTCTGTAAGGCCTGAAAAGATGATTGAAGGAGTACCACAGGTTGGATATGCAAATGGGCTTGCAGTATATGGGCCTAATATGGGTACAGTTATAGAAGTTGAGGCTATAGCCATGAAAGTACAACATCATAAAGGTAAACTGACTATAACAGGAATAGTTGATGAAGAGGAAACAGGTGTATCTGGAAAGAAGTGCAGAATGAAAAGTAATGCCAAAGGATCAGTTGAAAATGTACTTACAGTAATTAGAAAATATTTAGGAGAAGATACAAGGGATTATGATATCCATGTTAATTTTCCTGGGGGAATTCCTATAGATGGACCTTCTGCAGGCATTACTATTGCAACAGCCATATATAGTGCAATTACAGGTTACCCTGTAGATAACAAGGTTGCCATGACAGGCGAAATATCAATTAGGGGCAGAGTAAAGCCAATAGGAGGAGTAGCAGTAAAAATAGGTGCCGCTAAAAAGGCAGGAGCAAGCAAAGTTATAATTCCCTATGAAAATTATCAAGATAGTTTTAAAGATATTGGGATAGAGATTATACCTGTACAAGATATAAGTGAGGTAATAGGTATTGCAATTGAAAGGCAGGACAATGAGCATAATAATATAAATATACAGGTGTCAAATGTTAATGTATTATCAGCATCAAAAGTCGAAAACAATTAGTTTAGAAAAAGTTATGATATAATTGAAATAAAAGATATAAGCCGTGAGAACTTCACAAATAATACTATAAAGGTTATAATATTAAAGACAAAAGTGTAATTTATAAGTAATTATTATTGTAAATTATGTAATACAAGGAAGGAGGAGAAACTATTGAGTGAATTAGAAAATAATAAAGAGAGAATTGATTATAAAGAAAAAGATAATATAAAGACATTACCACTTCTTCCTCTTAGAGGAATATCCGTATTTCCTCATATGGTTCTTCATTTTGACGTGGGAAGGGAAAAATCCATATTAGCTCTTGAACAGTCTATGGTAGATGATCAGTTAATCTTTTTAGTAAGCCAAAAAGATATCAAAATAGATGAACCATCTCTTGATGATATATATAAAGTAGGTACTGTTTCAAAAATAAAACAGATATTAAAACTTCCAGGGGATACAATTAGGGTTCTTGTTGAGGGCGTAAGCAGAGCAGAAATAGTTAATCTTGTTGGGGAGGATCCCTTTTTCGAAGTTGAAGTTTTAGAAAAAGAGGACATAGAAAAGAAGGATATTGAAAGCGAAGCTCTCATGAGGAGTGTTATTGAGGCATTTCAAGAATATGTAAAGCTAAGCAGCCAAATATCGCCTGATGTTATAGTATCTATTACAGAAATAGAAGAGCCTGGAATGATGGCAGATGTAATAAGCTCGTATATATTCTTAAATCAGGATCAAAAACAGGAGCTTTTAGAATCATTTAATTCAAATGAAAGACTCGAAAAGCTTTATGGAATGATCCTTCACGAGCTAGATGTCTTGAAAATAGAAAGAAAGATAGGGTTAAAGGTTAAAAAGCAGATTGATAAGCTCCAAAAGGAATATTATCTTAGAGAGCAGTTAAAGGTAATACAAGAGGAGCTTGGTGATAAAGACGGTATACAGGCAGATGTGGAGCAATATACTGCAAAAATAAAAAAAGCAAAGCTTCCTAAAGAAGTAAAGGAAAAAGCCACGTCTGAAGTAGATAGGCTAGAGAAGATTGGACCCATGTCTGCAGAAAGCGGGGTAATAAGGACATACCTTGATTGGATACTTGCTTTGCCATGGAATAAAGAAACAAAAGATACCCTTGATATCAAGAAAGCAAGACAGATACTTGATGAAGAGCATTATGGACTTGAAGATGTGAAGGAGAGGGTAATAGAATATCTTGCCATAAGGAAACTTAATAACAATATGAAAGGTCCTATACTTTGTTTTGTAGGCTCTCCTGGTGTTGGAAAAACATCTATTGCAAAATCCATTGCCAAGGCATTAAATAGAAACTTTGTAAGGATGTCTCTTGGGGGGGTAAAAGATGAAGCTGAAATCAGGGGGCATAGGAGAACATATGTAGGAGCTATACCTGGCGGAATAATTAATGGAATGAAGCAGGCAAAATCTAAAAATCCTGTATTTTTATTTGATGAAATAGATAAAATGAGTGCTGACTTTAGGGGGGATCCCGCTGATGCAATGCTTGAAGTATTAGATCCCGAACAAAATAATACATTTAGAGACCATTACCTAGAACTGCCTTTTGATCTTTCAAAAGTCATGTTCATAACTACTGCAAATAGTATTGATAATATTCCAAGACCGCTTTTAGATAGGATGGAAGTAATTTATGTATCAGGGTATACAGAAGAGGAAAAGTTAAATATAGGTGCCAAACATCTATTACCAAAGCAGTTAAAGGAAAATGGCTTAAAACAAGGAGAATTAGTAATCTCTGAGAGTGCTTTTAGGGATATAATAAATAACTACACAAGAGAATCAGGTGTAAGAAGCTTTGAAAGAAGACTTGCAGCCATATGCAGAAAAGCAGCTACAATGATTGTTGAAGAAAACAAAAAAAGTGTAAGAGTAACTTCCCAAAATCTTCATAAATACCTTGGAAAGCCAAGATATAGGTATGAAATATCAAGTAAGGATAATAAGGTGGGTGTTGTCACTGGGCTTGCATGGACAGCCTATGGTGGGGTAACTCTTCCTGTTGAAGCCTCAGTAATGGATGGTACAGGAAAGCTTGAACTTACAGGTCAACTTGGGGATGTTATGAAGGAGTCAGCTAAAGCAGGTTTCAGTTTTGTTAGGACACAGGCAGAAAGTTTAGGCATAGATAAAGAGTTTTACAAAAAGTGTGATATCCATATACATGTACCAGAGGGCGCTGTTCCTAAGGATGGGCCATCTGCAGGGGTTACAATGGTTACGGCAATGGTTTCGGCCCTGTCTAAAAAGCCTGCTAGAGGAGATATTGCAATGACTGGAGAGATAACCTTAACAGGCAGAGTTCTTCCTATAGGAGGATTAAAAGAAAAAACTCTTGCAGCAAAAAGGGCTGGAATAACAAATATAATAATACCTCATGAAAATGAAAAGGATATAGATGATATACCTGCTAATGTAAGAAAAAAGATGTCTTTTATTATGGCAGATAATATAGATACAGTACTTGAAAATGCTTTAGTTAAGGAGAGTTTTTCAAATGATAATAAAGAAAGCTGAATTTGTAACATCAGCAGTATCTATAAAAGGATGCCCACCTAATGACAGACCAGAAGTGGTCTTTGCAGGCAGGTCTAATGTTGGGAAGTCATCCCTTATAAATAGTATGCTAAATAGAAAGAATCTAGTAAAGACTAGCAGCCAACCTGGTAAGACAAGATTGATTAATTTCTTTAATATAAATGATTTTATGTATTTTGTTGATCTACCAGGATATGGCTATGCAAGCGTGCCCAAGTCTGAAAAGGCAAAATGGGGAAACATAATAGAAGAGTATTTGTTAAAGAGACAAAATTTAATGAACATAATTTTACTTGTTGACATAAGGCATGAGCCAACATCTGATGATATATTAATGTATAATTGGATTAAAAATTATAATCGAAATGTAATTGTAATGGCTGTAAAAAGTGACAAAATACCCAAAGGAAAGATTCAGAAAAACTTAGAAGTTATAAGAAAGTCTCTGAACCTTGATAAGGGCGATATACTATTACCTTTTTCATCTCAAACTAAATCAGGCAGAGAGGAATTATGGGGTATCTTAGATGAACAATTGGGGATAAATGAGCCATTTAGGGTGTGAAACTAAAGGCTTTTAGGTTTTTTAGGATTTTACCCCTAAGAGGGCTAAAGTCCTAAAAGAGCTAAAAAGTAAATAATAAATAATAAATAATAAATCAAGCTAAAGAAGTGCTTTAGTATTATATAAAGGAGAGTGTAAATGAATAATATTACGCATCAGGTTAGAGACATAATTGTGCTACTGATTATTGCACTTCCACCATTTTTGTATCTTTATAGATATATACATGAAAATGTGGATAGCACAGTTTTACAAATTATTACATATTTACTATATTGGGTTGGCACAATCTCCTTGGCTAATCTTGTACCATCCATAACTGTATTATTTTTAATAATAGAATCAAGACAAGAAAAAGCTGATACAAGGGAAGATGCAAGTGAGTATGAAAATAAAAGATTCAAATTGAATTATAGCGACGATAAATGGAAATTTTCAATAAAGACATTTATATATATATCATTAATTAGTATAGTACTAAAGGTATTAATATCAGTCCTAAATTATCTGGTTATTATACTTATAGAAAACTTTACAAAAGTAAATCTTCAGAATCAAGAAGTTGTTAATGAATTTCTGCAAGCAAACATATGGCTTTCCATATTCTATTTTATAATAATAGTATTTTGTGCGCCAATAGTAGAGGAATTTGTATTTAGATACTGGATATATGATAGAGTATTAAAAAGTAAACTAAATTATATATGGTCTGCAGTACTTAGCAGCCTTTTATTTATGATTGCTCATTTTAATATACAGGGAGCTTTTGCCTTCTTCTTAGTAGGAGTTACTAACTGTTATCTTTATGAAAAGAAAGGCTATTGGGCAGCAGTTGCAAATCATTTTATGTTTAACTTTTCTACTGCAATAATATTAATATCCTTAAAAGTGTTTGATGTTCCTATTATATAACTAATAGAATTTTAAAAAGTGGTGTATGACTTAAACTAAGTCCATACACCACTTTTTTAGTATAATAAAATATTATACTCTTAATTTATAATAAATATAAAAGTTCATTGTAACATAATTACCAAGAATTCATACTATGAAATTAGAAAGGCGGATTAAACGTTATAATATACTTCTACATATAGTAAAGAAAGTATAATAATTAGTTTATAATGCTTTCTAAAAAGACTCCAAATAGGGGGGAAGGGTATGAACCTTGGAGGGCTAATTTCAGGATTTAGAAATAATGATAATGACAATGACAGAAATAGGAACATAATTGTAATAATTATAATAGTTATTATAATATTTGGGTTCGGATATGGCAGAAGTCTGTTTGGCGGATTTGGTGGGGGATGTGCCCCTAATTATGGCGCATATGCTGAATATGCTTATGTAGATCCAAGAAACAGAAATAGAAAGAAAGGCAGTTCACATCATCGCCACTGCTCAGATGATGGCGCTGTACTTGGCTATGGTGCAGGGTATGGCTATGGGTACCCTGGAGGATATGGCGGTTATGGATATCCTGGAGGAGGATACGGAGGTTTTGGATACCCAGGATTTGGTGGATTAGGCGGATTCTTCGGCAATGATTGGATTTTCATTATTGCGATTATTTTATTACTTTTCTTACTAGGGGGAGAGAGAGAAGAAAGAGAAGAAAACAATATAATTGATGTGGATACATGTATGTAAGCCATAAGCACATCACAAAAATTAAGTTAGATTTCACATGATATAAGTGCAACTTAATGTATCATGTGCGAAATAAAAAACATATATTGGGTATATAGATTTCCAATGCCCAGTTAAGAAGGGAGGGAATATAAATGTCAAAACATCATCATGAAGAATGCTGCTGCAATACTACTGGAGGTTATGGTGCAGGCTACGGTGCCTATGGCTATGGATATGCAGGAGGTGGTGGATGTGCCGGTGGAGGGTTTAATACCTTCAATAGATGGATATACGCACTGCTTATACTCATAGTTATAGTTCTCCAGTTTGGTAGAAGAAGAGAAAAAGAACAGGTTTCAAATGCTTTAATAGCATGCGATGATGGAGTTGTAAGTACAAGAGGAGAGAGAGAACAAGAGATTGACAACAGTGTTTTATTCATAATCATAGTATTCTTGCTTGTTATTTGCGCAGGGTGCTGGGGCGGATCTGGCACAGCCGGATACGGTGGAGGCTACGGATACTAAGAAGGATAAGGATGAGCACAAGGAGCCTCCGTGCTCATCCTTTACATAAAATATGTAGGAAGGGTGAGGGTTATGAGCAGTCGAAGGCAAAGGAATATTCCACCTGACCCTGATAGAAATCAGAACACAAGTGGAAATAATAATAACAAAGGCAATAGCAATAATAACAGTAACGGTAACAGTAATCAGCCAGATCTTAACAATCTAGGACAATTACTTAATAACATAGATTTAAATCAGGTTATGGGTCAACTTTCGCAAATGAATAATGGATCTGGATCCCAATCCCCACCCCAAACCCAAGGTCAGGGATCTAAGGATCCAAGATTAGACCTTCTAAATGCAATGAAACCATTTTTAAATACTAGGCGAGGCGGCATGATTGATAAGGTAGGTCAATTTTATTCAATTATGAGAATTGTTCAAGGAAATAACAAAAAAAGGTGAGTTTATCTCACCTTTTTATTTGGCTTCTTCATTTTTTTTAGGGAGCGGTATTTTAGTATCGCTTTGAGATTTTAACATTTTACACTTGCCATCAAATATAGCACCCTCATCAACTCTTATACTTTTAGCATCAATATCACCAGTTAACTTTCCACTTTGAACCAGCTCCAGACTTCCACTGCAGCATATGTTTCCTTCTACTTTACCTGCAATAGTTACCTTATCAGCGTTTATATTAGCTATTACTATACCATCTTCACCAATAATTACGCTCCCTTTTATATTTATATCTCCACGAAATTCACCATCTATTCTTAATATACCAGTACTATTTAAAGTTCCCTCAAATTTTGAATTAGGACTAATTATAGTAGCATCAGAAGCAGAAGCTTTGTTATTAGTAGAATTTTGAATTGCCGGCGCTGCATTTTTTTTGCTGCCTAACATAATTAATACCTCCATTATGTATAAAGTAATATCATTTTAAAGTATGTTATAACCTAGTTGCTATTTTGATTTTATTGTATAAGGATTTATTGCAGAATTATTATATCTAACTTCAAAATGGCAGTGAGAACCAGTAGACCGACCAGTGTTTCCCATATAGGCGATTATATCTCCTCTTTTGACTTCTTGTCCAACATTTACAATAACCTTAGAATTATGGCCATACAAACTTTCATACCCATTTCCATGATTGATTTTTACTAAAATACCATATCCACCATTTAAGCCTGCTATCGTTATCTTACCATCTGCTGACGCTCTAATTGGAGTCCCGCGAGAATTAGATATATCAACCCCAGAGTGGAACTCATACCTTCCATTTAGCCACCTGTAACCAAATGGAGATGATATATTACCATAGGTTGGAAATACAGAAGGTATTGCCTGTAGCTTTTTTTTATGTATTTCAGCATTTTTGGCAGCAATATTTAAATCATGTATGCTTTTGTTTACTGCCAGCTCTAAGTTATCAACAGATTCATAAAAGGCTTCAGGATCGTCGAATATACTTAAAGGTACATCAATATCAGATGAAGTATTCGAAGTGAACCCTCCAATACCCCTTGAGGCTATTTTAAATTCTTTATTATCAATACTTGATTTAGGAGCATATTCATTAGATTCAATTATCTTTTTTAGTTTATCCTCAAGTTCTATTATAACCTGAAATTTTTCTTGTATCTCTTTCTCCTGAGATTTATAACCATCAAGTTTTTCCTCATCATACTCTTTAACATATTGCAGCGATTCGTACTCAGCCTTTTTATTTTGCAATTTAACATTTAATGAATGATAGGATATGAAAAACAGACATACAACTGTAAACATGACAAAGTTTATTACGACAAAAATACTAATAAACCTTTTTGTAAATCTTACTGATTTAGTATTTTTAACTGGGGCATGAGGTACAACCATTATGGTAAAGGATTCTTTTTTATTGAACATGTTTTTGAAGAAATTAGTTATACTATGTATCATTATATCACCTGCTTTACTGCTTGTTGCCTTGTGTGCTTAAAGGGTTTATATAAATTGCATATATATATAATACCACAGATTGGCAACATTTGAATAAAAAGTTTTCCTAACAATGCAATTAATTACAGACGATAATATAGTTTTTAAATTTAGGAAAATTAGAAATTACTGATATAAAGTGTGAATAATATTAGTTTGTTTGGTAACAATATATAAACAACCCAGTATAATATAACTTAGTTTCATACTGGATTTCCCAAAATAATTATAATTTTGGGTATTAGTTAACCCCCCATCCCATGGATGCATTTATGCATCCAATTTTTTTTATTGCCTTTATGCTTGTATACAAAATCATGTTTTTGATATAAAATACTAAATAGACTGGGTAAACTAAATTTGGATACATATGAATAGGGGTATAAGGATGTCTAGAAAAAAAGCAACAAAAAAGACAAAAAAGAAAAACAAGCTTAAAATAGTTATATTTTTATTAATAATTATAGCCATATCTTTATATGCAGGGGTAAGGCTTGGGGCGTATATGGTATCAAAGAAGTATGGCAAACCCGTGGAGGATAAAGGAATAATAACTAGGGCAATAGATGGAGTAAAAAGTATTGGAGAGCAAAGCAATGAATTTAGTCTTTCAGAAGATGAGATAGTTAATATTTCGTCTTTTATAGGTAAGTTTGTTTCGGCAGAGCACAGAAAGAAAAATAATATTCTTGCATCAATGGTAGATCCTGATTATTTTACTACGCTTACAAAAAATGCGGCAGATTTAAGCAATGGAAATGCGGTAGTGCAAGATATTAGTTATAAAGAAACGGGAAAAAATAAAGTAAAAGCTGATGTTACTTATTCTAAAAACTCCAAAAAAGGTATGGAGACTATAATTATTGAGAAAAAACAAGATGCATGGAAGGTAACAAACGTAAGCAGATAATTTATTTAGTTTTAATATACATGAAGCCATAGAATAAAATCTATGGCTTCATGTATATTTTTTGCTTTAAATGGCTAAAATAATAATGTTTTGCTTTATGTGGAGAGGGGTGTTGTTGTTATGAAAATTGGAATACCTGAAAGTCTTTTATATTTTAGCTATTCTACCTTATGGAATACCTTTTTTGAGGAATTAGGTGCAGATGTAATATTAAGTGGAGGAACAAATAAAACAATACTCGATGCGGGAACTAAGTACTGTGTTGATGAAGCATGCCTTCCAGTTAAAATACACCATGGGCATGTTATGGCATTATCAAACAAGGCGGACGCTATATTTATTCCTCGGGTTATGAGTATAAGTAAAAATGAATATATTTGTCCTAAATTTTGCGGATTACCTGAAATGGTTAAAAACTCAATAGATAATCTTCCTCATATTATTGATACAACAATAAATATGAGAAAGAATGAAAAAAGTGTGTATTATTCAATGATAAATGCAGGCAAAATTGTAACATCTAGAAAAAGCATTTTAAATCGTGCATTCTATAATGCAATGAATGCCCAAATAGAAGCTGATACAAAAATAAAAGATAATTGGAAAAGAGAATTAGAATATAGTGATGTGCATTGCATGAAGATAGGCCTAATTGGCCATCCTTATAATATATATGATAGTTTTGCAAATATGAATATAATAGAAAAACTTAAACAAGAAGGCTGCTCTGTTGTAACAATTGAAATGCTTGATGAGGATAGAATAAATATTAATGCTAAAACCATGGGAAAAAGGCATTTCTGGACTTTTGGAAGAAAGATTGTAGGAGCAGGGCTAAGCTTTATTTCAAATAAAGATGTGGATGGTATTATAAGCATTACATCTTTTGGATGTGGAATTGACTCAATGATGGAAGATTATATAGAGAGACATATTAAAAGGGATGGATGTATTCCATATATGAAGCTTGTACTCGATGAGCATAGCGGGGAAGCAGGATTCGATACTAGATTAGAGGCCTTTTTAGATATGGTCAAATGGAGGAGAGAGAATGAAAGTTACATTTCCCCATATGGGGGGAACATATGCAGCAACAAAAGCATTTCTTGAAGATTTGGGGATTGAGGTAATTGTGCCTCCCCTTTGTAATAGTAAAACTCTTGAGATAGGTGTAAAGAACTCACCAGAAACCATATGCCTACCCCTTAAACTAAACATAGGGAACTTTATACAAAGCATAGAAAAAGGTGCAGACACAATACTTATAGCTGGAAGCTGTGGCCCTTGCAGGTTTGGCTATTATGGTGTAATTGAAAAGGAAATATTAAAAGATTTAGGATATGATGTAAATTTAATAGTCATAGACCCACCCTTAGAGGACATGAAGAGCTTTATGTATAAGATAAAGACTATAACTGGCGGTAACAGCCCTAAGGCTGCATTAAAAGCCTTTTTTAAGGGCTATAATATATCAAAGCAGCTAGACGGAATGGATAAGATGATGTTTAGGATAAGACCAAGGGAAAAGGTGGCTGGAAGTGTCAAAGACATACACAATTATTATTTAAATAATATAAATAAATTTCATGGAAGCGACCAAATATCAGGTTTTATCAAAGATATAAAAGAGCAGCTTGAGAAAGTAGAGATTGACGAGGAAGTAAAGCCTCTAAGGATTGGCATAATAGGAGAGATATATACTGTGATTGAGCCATTTGTAAATTTATATATAGAAGAGAAATTAGGGAATTTAAAAGTAGAGGTAGATAGGTCAATGAATGTAAGTCAGTGGCTTAAAACAAATGTAATGGGAAAACTCGTAGGACTTAATTTTGAAAGGAAAGTAGAGAAGGCTGCAGAGCCATATCTTAAAGAAATGATAGGCGGTCATGCTAAGGAGTGTATAGGGAATGCTGTATTATACGCAAGAGAGGGATATGACGGCTTGATACAACTACTTCCATTCTCATGTATGCCTGAAATTGTTGCAAGCAGTATATTACCTAATTTGTCTCAAAAAGAAAACATACCAATTATGACTCTAGTAGTTGATGAATTAACAGGTGAATCTGGATATTTAACCAGGCTTGAAGCTTTTGTTGATATGTTGAGTATAAAAAGAGAGGGGAAGTGCAATGAAGCATTACATTGGAATTGATGTTGGATCTGTAAGTACAGATTTTGTTGTTATAGATGAAGATGAAAACGTAATAGACAAAATATATTTAAAAACTGAAGGAAGACCAATAAACACTATAAAACAAGGTATGGCTCAGATAAAAAAAGACCTTGGCAATATTAGTATATCAGGAGTAGGAAGCACGGGAAGCGGCAGGCAGCTTGCAGAGATTATGGTGGGGACTGATGTGGTCAAAAATGAGATTACATGCCATGGAGTTGCCGCAATGAAATATAACAATAATGTGAATACTATATTTGAAATAGGGGGGCAAGATTCAAAAATAATAATTATAAGGGATGGCATAATAGTTGATTTTGCCATGAATACTGTATGTGCTGCTGGAACAGGCTCTTTTATTGACAGGCAGGCATCAAGGCTTAATATACCAATTGAAGAATTTGGTGATTATGCTCTTGAATCTAAATCCCCGGTGCGGATTGCAGGCAGGTGTGCTGTTTTTGCTGAATCAGATATGATACATAAACAACAGCTAGGGTATAGAGAATCAGATATAATAAATGGACTTTGTGAAGCACTAGTTAGAAATTATCTAAATAATGTGGGCAAAGGGAAGGATATAAAATTCCCAATACTTTTTCAAGGCGGTGTTGCCGCCAATAAGGGCATTAAAAAAGCATTTGAGAGAGCTTTAGGAGACACTATAACCGTTCCAGAATATTATGATGTAATGGGCTCAATTGGTGCAGCACTGATGGCCAAATCTGCTGTTGGAAAAGGCGGAACCAAGTTTTATGGCTTTAATATGATAGATTACGAATATAATACAAAGAGTTTTGAATGTGATGGATGCTCAAATATATGCGAAGTTGTGGAAGTCTATATAAATGGAAGAGTTGGGGCAAGGATGGGCGGAAGGTGCGGAAAATGGAGTAAACTTAATCAAGATACAAGATGTGTATGATTGTAGACTTAAATAAGGCTACAATCAATCACAAGATTCATCAAACTTAATTTTATTTATTTTGTATATATCACCAAGTTTTATGACCTCAATATCAGCAGAATGAATCTCTTCTTTATTTTCTGTTTCATATTTCTTGCTTACTTTATATTTTAGACTCCAATTAAAACAATTAGTGTTTATTTGCCTAGCTTTATAGTCATCAATCTCTAATTTGTTTATATCTTGGGTAAACTTTTTAAGCTCTTCCATGTTCTTTTCATTTTTTGCCCAATCATCAGTAAAGTATTTTTCAAAAAAGCTTTCTACGTTCTGCCTTTTTTCAATTGGCATATTTAAAAAGGATGTTAAAGCTTTTATACTTTGATAACCTGATGTGGTCTTATCTACAGTGTCATTTTGCATAATATGAATAACTAAACGTGATGCAGAGTAATAAATAAAAGAAGATACAATAATAAAAAATGAAAACAGTATTACATAAATCAATTTCCTATTAGATATGAAGACCATCAAAATCCTCCTCATCTATATAATTAATCATTACGTTATTTAATCCTTAATATAATATATGTAAATATATTTCATTTGAAAACTAAAGAACAATATTAAAATGCAGCCTAAAAAATAAAAGGCTTTTAAAAAGTGAAATTAAATATTATAATATTTAGAGGATATGAATGAGAGGAATGAGGATGGCAATATGAAAAATAGATATCTATGTATTTTATTGATGCTTACGTTAATTATGTCTATTGTTCTTACTTCGTGTAAAAAAGAAAATAAGATAGATATAAATATCAAAAAACCTGTAACACTTACTTTTTATACTTTTTTGGAAGATGGCAAGGAAGCTGAGGCCTATAAAGAGATAATAAATGAGTTTGAAAAGGAGCATGACAATATAAATATAAAATTAGTTGCAGATGCTAATGGATATAATCAAAAGATAAAAACAGCTCTAGAATCAGGAAAGGCTCCAGATATAATAGGGCTTCAAAGAAAAGATATGCTTCAATATGCAAAACAGGGTTATTTAAAAGACTTAACAAGTTTTGTAGATTCTAATAATATTAAAGATAAATATTATGGGGTAAGTCTTGGGTATGGTAAATTTGAAAATAAATACTATGGAATAGGAGATCTTCCTAAAACTGTTGAGTGGTTCTATAATGTGGACATGTTCGAAAAGGCAGGACTCTCTGAACCAAAGAATTTAGATGATTTAATAAATGTTTGTAATAAATTAAAAAATAAAACAAAAACACCTATTGTTTTAGGTGCTAAGGATGCTTGGACAATAAATACACTATTGGGTTTAATAACAGTCCAGAATGTAAGCACTGATGAACTTATAAAGGCATATACCAACGATGACAAGGCAGCATTTCAAAACCTTAAGGGGATGAACGAATCTATAGATATAATTGATCAGCTATTAAAAAGCGGTGCAATAAGCAGAAGGTGTGATGATTATAACTACGCAGATTCAGTTGATGCATTTGTTAATGGCAAGGCCGCTATATTGCCAGGAGGTACTTGGACTATAGATAAAATTGAGAAAATGAAACCAAATGGATTTAAATATAAAGCATTTGAATACCCGGTTAAATTCAAAGAGGGTGGAAACTCTGATTATTGTGCCACAGCAATCCACGTGGTAACAGTAAATGCTAAAACAAAACGTGAAAAACAGGTTATGGAGTTTATGGAGTTTTTATTTAGTGATAAAGCCCAGGAAATATTTGCTGAGAAGAATGGAATATCGGGTTTAAAGTCTGTAAATAAGGAATCAGAAAATGAAGTAGAGAATCAGGTTATAAAACATTTAGATAGTACTAATGGGAATTCTATAATGTATGTGGATAATGTTTCAAATAAGATGTCCGAGGTTACACAAGAGAGAATACAGAAGATGATATCTAGTAGAAAGGTTGAACCTTCTGAAGTTTGGGATTTAATTGTTGAACAATCTTTTGTAAAATAATAAATAGTGAGCCTATAATTTTTTAAACTGTGAGCGCCGAGCGTAAAGCATGGATCACAAAACGTAAACAATTATAGGCTCATTTATTTTATTAGTATTACTTACTTTTAAGAGATTTTAAAAGAATTATAACCCCTAATACTATTAATATTGTTGGTACTATAGCTGGCCCAAGGTTAGTTAGTATGGTATCTATATCAATATTTATATCTATATTTATTACTTTATAAGATACTAGCCATAGAAATAATGCTAATACCCAGGATATTGCCATTACATATAATGCCCATTTGTGATTAGTCTTCTCTAGTTCAAGCAGGTAAATAATCAAGAAGGAAACCCCTAACAAACTAAACAAAAGGGCGCAAATTGCCGCCGAATCTAACCTTAAATACTCATTAGCAATTAAGACTATACTAATAGACAAGAGAATACTTGCAGGAAAAACAAATACAGATTTATCCGTAATGAAATATACTATGTATAATACAATGCTTATAGCCATAATCAAAAGTGCTACTTGTACTAAATTTGCAAACAAATTAAAGTGGGAAAGTATTTCATATATACCCCAAAATAAAAAAATCAGTCCCACAATTAGTTGACTATTTTTGTGCGTCTTTTTAAAATACGATATTAAGAACCCAACTCCTAACATTACTAATAAGGATATCCACATACTTATATTAAATAATTGTTTTAAGAGGAGAGCAAGCCCAAAAAGCAAAAGAAAAATGCCTATAAAAAATCTATTGTTTGTACTATTCATAAATATCCCCCCATATCTTTATTTCTGCATAAGAATAGTATGTAAAAATATAAAAGAATTTGCTCAAATCCATAAAAAAATTATAGCACACTTTAATATAAATATATAGAGAACCAATAATTTAGATAGTATTGGTTCTCTACATAGCCTGTAATTTGAATCATTATAGTACGCTTTTTACTCTAGCCCTACATGATGAATATCCAAGTTTGAATCCAAATACGAAAGCAGCCATAACGCATGCACCTTTCATACACTTTTTCATTTTCGTCATACTATACATATTATACATATTTCCCAATCACCTCTGACATATATTTTACATCTATATTAGTTTTCTTTATAATGAAGCAATTTATTCTCCTGCTAGTACATAGAGAGAATAAATTAGAGGCAATTGAGATAAAAAAGAAGTAAAAGGCTAAGCCTTTTACTTCTCAAAGAAATATTCTTCTAGCATAAATGCAAGTGTGTGATAAACAGGAAGATAGTACTCTTGAACAAGTGGAGATATAAATGCTGGCATTTTAATTGTTACATCGCATAAATCTTCTATCTTTCCACTAGATTCTCCTGTTAAGGCAACCACGCGCATCCCCTTTGCTTTAGCGGTAATAACTGCATTATATATGTTCTTTGAACTGCCTGAAGAACTAAAAACAAGTAAAACATCGTTTTTGTTACCCAATCCATAAACTTGCTGTGCATAAACTAGGTCAGGATCGAAACTATTTATATAAGCAGTACCAAAGGCTGTAAGTATTGATATGGAAATAGCAGGTAGAGCACCTTGCAGCTTGGAAGCAATGTATTTTCCTTCTTCACCAAAAGGTTCAAATTCGCTTTTAGCTTCAGGAGTAAGTTCTCTCCTCTTTATGAAACTCTTCATAAGTTCACCTACAATGTGTTCAGAATCTGCTGCTGAACCACCATTGCCGCATACAAGCATTTTCCCTTCAGATTCAAATACCTTAACTAATAAATCGAAGGCCTTTTCAATGTCTTCTTCACAACATTTAAGTGAAGGGTATCTGTTTAGCAAGTCATCAAGAAAGTACCTTTCTTTTTCTCTCATTATTTTCCCCCCTATTTTTACTTTAGGCATAAATAAGTGAATACATAGATAAAACAAATAAAAATACTATTTAATACATTGTTTATTTAGTTTAAGATAATCCCAAATAAATATTCATTTAATATAGGATTCCTTATATTAAATATTACCACAACTGAAAAAAAAGTGATATAGTTTAGAAGGCCGCCAAAACATGTTCTAATATTTGAAATATTTAGACTTATAGCAAAACAATATATGGCTTCATAAAACGTTTTATAGATATACAAAAATAGTGCATATATTATATATAATGTGGTATAATTATAGTGAAAATGTTTATAAATATACATTATATTAAAATAGTATGGAGTGATTATAATGATACCTATGGTGGCCGTATCATCAGGGATATGTATCTCAAAAGCAATTGTTATAGAGAAAAAAACTATTATTGATTATACTAAAGATGCTCATGATATAAATAAGGAGCTAGAAAAGATAGATTATTGTTTTAAAAAAACTAAGCTGGAATTAGAAAGTTTAAATAAAAATATAAATGAATGGGATATTTCTTTCATTTTCAAAAAATACATCAGACTAATCAGCAGTCCGCAGCTTAAAGATGATATTGAATATAACATAATATCCAAAAATATTAGTGCTGAATATTCAATTATAAGCACATTAGATAATTATATTTGCTTACTAAAAACCATGGATAGTGAATGTTTTGCTACTAAGGTTGAGGATTTAGAAGAGATAAAATATAGGCTATTAAATAAAATACTACCTAAGGGCATAAGCAGGCTAAAATATGATGATATAACTGATGAATGTGTATTAGTTGTAGAAAGCTTAACTATTGGAGATATATTGTCAATGGATCTTAACCTTATAAAAGGAATAGTTATGATGTCAGGATGCCAAAACTCTAGCGCATGTATATTGGCAAGACATTTTGAAATTCCTTTGGTATCAGGTTTAGGATATGAGGAAGCCTATATAAAAAATGGTGATACTTTATTAGTTGATGGCAATAAGGGTATAGTTTTTGTAAATCCTGAAGATAAAAATATAAAAGAATATTGTTTTGCTATGTAGGAGAAATATCTGAAAAAATAGTATATAATCTAAACTATAGTTTGGTTTAAACATAAACGTTTAAACTAAAGAATGCTATAGGGATGTGGATAAAATGAATATAGTAATTGCTCCAGATAAATTCAAGGGTAGTTTATCTGCAGTAGAGGTTGCAGAAGCAATTTCAGATGGAATAAAGAAAGTATCTAAAGATGTAGCAGCAAAGATTATGCCCATTGCAGATGGCGGCGAGGGGACGGTCGATGCTATTGCAAAAGCTGCAAAAGGAAAGATAGTATATAAAGAGGTAACAGGGCCTTTATACAAAAAAGTAAGTGCAAAAATGGCTATAATATATGATGATACAGCAATTATTGAAATGTCTGAAGCATCTGGTTTGACATTAATAAAAGAGGGGGAGAAAAATCCTCTTTTAACTACAACATATGGAACAGGGGAATTAGTACTTGAAGCAATAAATATGGGCTGCAAAAGAATAATAATAGGAATAGGTGGAAGTGCCACTAATGATTGTGGTGCTGGAATGGCTCAGGCTCTTGGGTTTAGGCTTTTAGACAAAGACGGAAATGACATAGGTTATGGTGGGGGAGAATTATCTAAGGTTAAAAGAATAATAAAAAGCAGCCTATGGGATAAAATAAGTAAAGCAGATGTAATAGTTGCTTGCGATGTAAATAATCCTCTTTGTGGAGAAAATGGGGCATCGTACATTTATGGGCCTCAAAAAGGTGCAACACCAGATATGGTTGAATTCCTAGACCAGGGTCTATCAAATTTTGCAGATGTAATTAAAAAAGATTTAGGAAAATCCGTGAAAGATATACCAGGTGCTGGTGCAGCAGGCGGATTAGGAGCTGGTCTTATTTCTTTTTTAGATGGGAAACTTGTATCTGGGATAGACGTTGTATTAAATGCAATAAATTTTGAAGAAAATATAAAAGATGCTGATTTAATAATAACAGGTGAGGGAAAAGTTGATGCCCAATCAGCTTTTGGAAAGGCACTTGAGGGAGTAGGCAAAATAGCAAAGAAGTACAACATACCGGTAATTGCCATAACAGGGAGTATTGGAGAAGGATATGAAGGAGTTTATAAAGTAGGCATAGATGCCGTATCTAGTATAATACCCCACCCAATGGATCTTGAATATGCAATGGAAAACTCGTATAATCTAATAAGGGATGCAGCAGAACGTGCAATGAGGATATATTTACTAAAATGATAATTACTCTTGATTTTAGTTAATTATTTTGATATTATATTCTACAAATAAATATTTGCGTTGAAAGAAATTAGTAGCAAATATCACTGCTTAAAGAGACTCTGGTGTGGTGGAAACTAGAGAGTATATATTTGCGAAGGAAGTCTTGAGTATTAATGAAGAGAGGACCTTGTGTCAAAAAGGGTGGAACCGCGGAAGTAACCTTTCGTCCCTTATTGGACGCAAGGTTTTTATTTTTTGTTTATTTATATTAAAAGATTGGAGATGTTAATATGGCAGTAGAAAAAACTATGGAGAAAATTGTTTCTCTCTGTAAAAGTAGGGGATATGTATATCCTGGTTCTGAAATATATGGTGGGTTAGCCAACGCTTGGGATTATGGCCCTTTAGGAGTAGAGTTTAAAAATAATGTTAAGAGGGCTTGGTGGAAAAAGTTCATACAGGAATCACAATATAATGTGGGATTAGATGCAGCAATACTTATGAACCCAGGGGTTTGGGTAGCATCAGGCCATGTTGGAGGGTTTAGTGATCCTTTAATTGACTGCAAAGAATGTAAATCCAGGTTTAGAGCAGATAAATTAATTGAGGATTACATAAAAAAGTCAGGAGAAGAAGAAGTAATAGTTGACGGATTAAGCAATGATGAGCTTATGAATTATATAAAAGAAAAAAATATTAGCTGCCCTGATTGTGGTGCTCATAATTTTACTGATATAAGAAAGTTTAATTTAATGTTTAAGACTTTTCAAGGTGTTACAGAAGATTCAAAATCTGAAATATATCTAAGGCCTGAAACTGCCCAAGGAATATTTGTAAACTTTAAAAATATACAAAGAACAACAAGAAAAAAGATACCATTTGGTATAGGACAAATAGGTAAGTCTTTTAGAAATGAAATAACACCAGGAAACTTCACATTTAGAACAAGAGAATTTGAACAGATGGAATTAGAATTTTTCTGCAAACCTGGTGAGGACTTAGAATGGTTTAAATACTGGAAAGAATTCTGCTTGAATTGGCTTATAAACCTTGGTATGGCTAAAGAAAAAATTAGAATGAGAGATCATGAGCAAAAAGAGCTATCCCACTATAGTAAAGCTACAACAGATATTGAATACCTATTCCCATTTGGATATGGCGAACTATGGGGTATTGCAGACAGAACAGACTTTGACCTATTGCAGCATTCAAAGTGTTCAGGGGAAGACTTTACCTATCTTGATCCATTTACAAATGAAAAGTATATACCATACTGCGTAGAGCCATCAGTTGGAGCAGATAGGGTTGCCCTTGCATTTTTAGTAGATGCATATGATGAGGAAGAACTAGAAGGAGGAGACTCAAGGGTAGTTATGAGACTTCATCCAGCACTTGCGCCTATAAAAGCAGCAATTCTGCCTTTATCAAAGAAATTAAGCGAAGAGGCATTTAAGCTATATGAGAAACTAAATAAAAAGTTTAACATAGAATATGATGAAGCTGGAAGCATAGGCAAAAGATATAGAAGACATGATGAGATTGGTACACCTTACTGTATAACTTATGATTTTGATTCATTAAATGATAACTCTGTTACCATAAGAGACAGAGACACCATGGAGCAGGTAAGGATAAGCATAGATGAAATAGAAGGGTTTATAGAAGAAAAATTAGTGTTTTAATTATTAAGCAGCGCCCAGTATCTTCATGGGTGCTGCTCCTTTAATAGGTAAATACTGTTTACAAGACATACGGTACATGATAAAATGTATCTGCTTAGGGCATTAACTCAGCTGGAAGAGTGCCACCTTGACGTGGTGGAAGTCACAGGTTCAAGCCCTGTATGCCCTACCAAAAGGCTGCTTAGAAATATATAATTTCTAGGCAGTTTTTTTATTTAGTACAAAATTTAGCATAAATATAATACTTCAAATTTAATAAATTTTTAGAATATTATTGACATATCACCAAATGGGGGTTAATATGGAAATATAGGAAAGCGCTTGCACAAAGAGGTGATTAAGTGGCAGTAACAATTAATGATGTTGCAAAAGCAGCAAAGGTTTCTCCATCGACAGTATCAAGGGTGGTAGCAAACAATCCAAGAATAAGTGAAAAAACTCGTGAAAGAGTTATTAAAGTAATGGAAGAGATGGATTATCATCCAAATATTATTGCAAGGTCTCTTGCTAATAGATCTACAAATATAATTGGGGTTATGATTCCAAGTACAACAGAAAAAGCATTTAAACATCCTTTTTTTCCTGAGGTATTAAGAGGTATAACATCTAAGGCTTATGAAAATAAGTATAAGGTGCTAATATCAAGCGCTGATTCTATAGAGGAGGAAAAGGAAGTAATAAGGGAATTAGTAAATGGTTCAATAGTTGAAGGTATAATACTTCTTACATCGAGGATTAAGGATCCATCCATTGCAGAACTTAGAAAGCTTGATTTACCTTTTGTAGTGGTTGGAAGGCCTGAGGATGCATATGAGAATGAGATAAACTGGGTGGATAATGATAACTTTAATGCAGGATATAATCTTACAAAACACATGATAGACCAAGGCCTTAAACAGATTGCTTTTATTGGTGTTTCACCCCAATATATTGTAACCTTAGATAGGCTGGAAGGATATAAAAAGGCTTTAGAAGACAATAAAATAGAGATTATAGATGATCTTATAGTTGATGGAAAGTTTATGGGAGACACTGGGGATAATTTAATGCAAAGCCTTATAGATAGGGGATACAAGCCAGATGGAGTCATTGCAAGTGATGATTTTTTGGCTTTTGAAATAATTAAGCTTTTGACGGAAATGGGGGTTAATGTGCCTTATGACATTGCTGTTGCAGGATTTAATAATAGTGAGATTGCAGGCTTTTTTAACCCATCTTTAACATCAGTTGAGGTGAATGCATATAGCCTTGGAGTAAAGGCTATGGATATACTTAGTACATCTATAAGGAGCGACTATAAATGCATAAACCGCTCTATTGTACCTACAAAAATAATAGTTAGAAAGTCAACTAGTAGGATATAATTTTTTATCTATTTGTGCAAACGGTTGCACAAGGATGAAATTATATAAATTGTATAAAAGTCATGGGGGTGATGATTTACAAGCGCCTATATCAAGGTATATAACAGGCGAGTTTGTTTTTAGGTCAGAATAAAAATAAAAATTGGGGGAGTTTTAAGTGAAAAAGAGGATATTATCATTAGTAATTCTTTCTTTTATGATGACTACTTTTATATTTACTGGCTGCACTAAAAAGGATGATCAAAAACCAGTTACATCTGATAATGGTGATACTGAACAAACGGGTGAATTTAAACCAGAAGATGGTGCTAAACTTAAGCTTTGGATGGATAATGATGATTATAATATTCGAATCATTGAGGCATTTAATAAGAAGTATCCAGATATAGAGGTAACAGTAGAAAATGTAAGTACTACTGATACAAGAGGAAAGCTTGAGCTTGCAGGGCCAACAGGTGAGGGTGCAGATGTATTTGTTGCTGCTCATGATGGGGTTGCAATATCAGCTGAATCAGGATTAATACTAGAGAACATAGAGTTTGCAGATAAGGTAAAAGAAGAGTTTATGGACAATGCTGTAGAAGCTGCGAGCTATAATGGTAAATTATATGGATTTCCACTTACTATAAAGACCATAGCCCTATTTTACAACAAGGCATTAGTGGACAAACCTGTCGAAACTTGGGATGAAATGTTTGAGTTCGCTAAAAAATATAATGATCCATCAAAAAATAAATTTGCTTTATACTGGCAGGCTAACGAACCATACTTTGCACATATGGCGTTATCTGTAAATGGATATGAGATATTTGGAGAAAATCACAATGACAAAACAAAACTTGGTTGGACATCTCCAGAGGCAATAAAGGGAATGGAATTTTACAAAACATTAAAAGATATTTTCCCTGTACCTGCACAAGACTGCACATTTGATGCAATGAATAATGCTTTTGTTGAAGGAGTGGCTCCTTATGTTATAACAGGCCCATGGTCAATAAAGAGCTTTACTGATGCAGGGGTTGATTTTGGAGTTACTGCATTACCTAAACTAAATGGCAAAAACCCAATCTCGCTTTCAACAGTTGACGTTGCATGTGTTAGCTCATTTACTAAATACCCTAATGCTTCTAAAATATTAGCAGATTTTATGGCATCTGAAGAGGGCTTAAAGATTATGTATGAAACAAAAGCAGAATTGCCAGCATCGAAAAAGATGCAAGAGGCAGATTTTATTAAAGCTGATGAGCATTTATCAGGTGTTGCAAAACAGGCTGCTTATAGCCTTCCAATGCCATTTATACCAGAAATGGCTAATGTATGGGATCCATATAAAAAAGCATTTACAGCTGTATGGGATGGGCTGCTGCAGCCTGAGGAAGCATTAAAGAATGCACAAGAAGAGTTTGAGTCTTCCATAGCCAAATAACGGTTTTATAGAAAACAATGCAATATGGTCATCCCATGGATGACCATATTGTTATAGATCAATTATATCAGAGAAAGGTGGTTTATGATGAAAAGATCAAAAAAAGCTGGCTTGCTATCTGCTATAATTTGGGGATCAGGTCAGATATATAATAAGCATTATATAAAGGGCCTAGTATTTTTTATAATTCAGATCATTACTATAGCAAATTGGAGATACTTTTACGAAAAACTATGGGGCCTTATAACCCTTGGGCAAACAGAATCAGTAATTGAAGGCGGCATTGTAAAACACGGAGACAACTCTATAATACTATTGATTACAGGACTACTTGCATTAATGGTACTATTGTTTCTAATTATAATTTACATCATAAATATTCGTGATGCCGTATCCATGGCAAGATATGCAGACGATAAAGAGGCTATACCAACTGAAAAAGAATGGGTGGCCCATACCTGGGGAAAGTCTTTCCCATACATCATGTTAATTATTCCTACAATATTTATAATACTATTAGTTGTTCTTCCAATACTATTTGGATTTCTTATTGCATTTACAAATTACTCAGCTCCAGACCATTTGCCACCGAGGCACCTAGTAAGCTGGGTAGGGTTTGAAAACTTCAGAAATATATTTTCGGTTCCTATATGGAATGATACATTCTGGGGTGTTGCAACTTGGACAATTATTTGGGCATTGCTGTCAACAATCACATGCTTTTTTGGAGGATTGTTTATGGCAGTTCTTATAAACAGCAAAAGAGTTAAATTCAAAAAGTTTTGGAGAACATTATTTATACTGCCATGGGCAATACCGCAATTAGTATCACTGCTTGTATTTAGGAATTTATTTAATGGGCAGTTTGGACCTATTAACAGGTTTTTGAGGGAAAGCGGAATTATATCACAAAACATACCCTGGCTCTCAAACCCCACCATTGCTAAGGTCACTATAATCATCATAAATATTTGGCTAGGCTTCCCTTACTTTATGTCTATGATGACAGGCATTATGACAAGCATATCTGGAGAATTATATGAGGCTGCAACTATTGATGGCGCAACAAGCAGGCAGCAATTTTGGAAGATAACCATGCCTCTTGTATTATATTCAACAGCTCCTCTTTTAATAATGAGCTTCGCTGGTAACTTCAATAATTTTGGTGTTATATACTTCCTTACAGATGGAAATCCAATTAACCCTAAATATAAATTTGCAGGATCCACTGATATACTTATAACTTGGATTTATAAACTAACTAAGGATAATAGACAGTTTGCTATGGCTTCTGTAATGTCTATACTCATATTTATTTTGATAGGGTCAATATCAGTATGGAATTTCCTTAGAACAAAATCCTTTAAAGAGGAGGATATGATATGAAAATGGGACATGAAACTGAGATAAGTCAGGAAAAGATTAATACTGGTTACAAACTTACCACTGCAAAGGTATGGGACATAGTACTTACTATCCTTACTTATATGCTGCTTATATTCGTAGCTGCTCTTATAATAATACCCATAGTATGGATAGTTGGTTCGTCTTTTAATCCAAGTTCAAGCTTGTCGTCTTCAACAGCTTTTCCAAAGCATCCAACAACTCTTCACTATAAAGAGTTGTTTCAAAAGACGCAGTTTGCTAGATGGTATATGAATACACTTAAGATTGCGGTTATAAACATGATTTTATCAATGATTTTGACGATTTCAACGTCTTATGTGTTTTCTAGATTTAACTTTAAGGGGAAAAAGGCATCTTTACTTGGTATATTGGTACTTCAGATGTTTCCAAGCTTTATGGGTATGATGGCCATGTACAATATTTTATGGCAGCTCAAACTTCTTGATAGCCATATAGGTTTAGTGCTTGTATATGCAGCAGGTCAGATACCATATAATACATGGCTTGTAAAAGGTTATTTATCCTCTATACCAAAGAGCCTTGATGAGGCTGCCATGATAGATGGAGCATCAAACCTTAAGATATTCTTTAAAATAATACTTCCATTGTCAAAACCTATTATGGTGTTTGTAGCCATAAGCCAGTTTATGGCGCCATGGATGGATTTTATATTCCCAAGGCTTATAATTTCGTCTAATGAAAAAAAGACTCTTGCTATAGGATTATTTGATCTTATTGCTGGGAATACAAATAAAAACTTCACACAATTTGCTGCTGGTGCAGTATTGGTTGCAATACCAATAACACTTCTATTTATGTTTTTCCAGAAGTATTTTATAGAAGGTATTACTGCAGGAGCGTCTAAGGGTTGATCATAAAATGTATTTTTACGAAGGGGGAAGACCATGAATATAGACTCAATTTATTTTAATTCAAGGGATAAGGCATGCAAGTCTCCTTTTGGTGCTGTACCTTGCGGGGAAGATATATCATTTACAATAAAGGCTCATGAGGGAGTAATTAAAAGGTGCAGATTAATCGTAGAGGAGAAGATTATAAAGGGCAACTATGATGAAGTATATTATGTTGAGCCTATAGAATATACTCTAAAAAAGGATAGATATTCTACTGAAGATTGCAAGGAATATTGGAGCATTAATATAAAGTTTAATAGCATTGGAGTGTATGCTTATTATTTTGAAATAGAGTGTGGAGAAGATAAGTTTTATTATGGGAACAATAGTAATGAATATTCCCACACCATATTTAACTGGGTTGGAACTGGCGGAGAGGGAAGGCTGTATAAAAAGGCAGATGGTATGCCAAGATTTAATCAGACTATATATGTACAAGGCTTTAAAACACCAGATTGGGCCAAAGATGCAGTATATTATCATATATTCCCAGAACGCTTTAAAAACGGGGATAAAAGCAATGATCCAAACCCCAAAAAAAGAGGCTTTTATGGGGAGCAGTATATAATATTTCATAAAGATTGGAATGAGAAACCTTGTACTGCTCAAGATAATGAAGATGGTATATGCTGTAATGATTTTTTCGGAGGAGATATTCAGGGGATTATAGAAAAACTTGACTACCTTAAAGAGTTAGGCATAAATGCCATATATTTAAACCCTATTTTTCAAGCATCTAGCAATCATAAATATGATACAATGGATTACCATAAAATAGATGAAGCCTTTGGTACTAATGAGCTTTTTAAAGAGTTTGTTGGTAAGGCAAAGGATAAGGGAATTAGAGTAATACTTGATATCTCATTAAATCATTGCGGCTTAAATTCAATTTATTTTGACAGATATGGAGAACATGATGGAATAGGAGCTTTTAAAAATGGAATAGAAAGGCCCGAATCTATTTACCATGAATGGTTTACATTCGATAAGGAATTAAAAGAAGGATACGATTCATGGCTAGAGGTTCCATCACTTGTAACATTAAAAGAAGTGGATAGTTATAAAGACTTTGCATATAGAGATGATAACTCAGTGACAAAGTTTTGGCTTAACATGGGCATTGCAGGTTGGAGAATGGATGTTGCACCTTGGAAGTCAGATACATTTTGGAAGGAATGGAGTAAGGAAGTTAAGAAAAAGAATTCGGATGCACTTACCATATGTGAAGTTTGGTGGGACTCCTCAAAATATCTTTTAGGAAATCAATTTGATTCTACTATGAACTACCTTTTTAGATACGCATTGATAGAATATGCTAATGGTGGTTCAGCTAAGAAGTTTATAAATATACTTGAGATGATGAGAGAAAACTACCCAAAGGAAGCCTTTTATTGCCTGATGAACCTGCTATCATCCCATGATGTGCCAAGAGCGTTATATGAGTTAGGCTATGATGAAAGTGCTAATTATTGGGATATAGCCTTAGCAAAGGAAAGATTTTTGTTATGCACCTTTTTCCAAATGACCTACCCTGGAGCACCTGCTATATATTATGGCGATGAGGTTGGCGCATCCGGGGGAGAAGACCCTCAAAACAGGGCTACTTATCCTTGGGAAGAAGATGGGGGAAGGCCTGATTATGGTTTGCTAAATGAGTTTAAGATACTAGTTAAATTAAGAAATGACTATAAAGTGCTAAGGCGCGGGGATATTGATACGGTTTATGTAGATGAGAATCTAGTGGTTATGATAAGAAGATTAGAAAACCAATATGCCATTATAGCAGTAAACAATTCACAAGGGGCAAGATCAGCCAATATCAATATATCAAAACTCGATTTACCAGAGCTTTTTACTAATCCTCTTGATATCAAAAATAAGCTAAATATAGATGGAGATGTATTGCATTTAAAAGTAGAAGGATTAAGAGGAAATATATATATTAGCATGAGAGGGGATTGAAATAATGAAAAGATGGGTTAAAACATTTTTTTCATTGTTGCTGTTGATATTTATACTTACGGGATGTGCTTATAAAGATGGTGATGTATATAAAATACCAGAACCTAAAGAGTATAAATCACAAGCTCAAAAGAACATTGATAATCTTTATGGCGTATATTATCAGATATATCCAAGGATTTTTAGAGATTCTGATGGGGATGGTATCGGGGATATACAGGGAATAATAGATGCTTTAGATTATTTAAATGATGGTAACTCAAATACAGATACTGACTTAGGCATAAATGGTATATGGATAACTCCGCTGACTAAGTCACCATCAGAGCATAAGTATAATACTACTAATTTTTGTGAAATAGATGCTGAGTATGGGACCATTGAAGACTATAAAGAGCTTATAGAAAAGTCACATAAAAGAGGCATTAAGGTAATAATGGACTTTGCAGTAAACCATGTAAGCTGCGAGCATCCATGGTATAAGGATGCACTCAAAAATCCTAAAAGTATATATAGAAATTACTTTAGATGGATAAACGGCGATACAGATGTTTATAACATAAAGGCTTCACCTTGGGGAAGAAAGGTATGGGTTAAGAAAGGTGGGTATTATAATTACTGCCTTTTTGAAGATACTGTTCCTGATTTGAATTTTGACAATCCAAAAGTTCGAGAGGAAATAAAAAAGATAGCCAAGTTTTGGATAGATACAGGGGTAGATGGATTTAGGCTTGATACTGCTAACAATATATATGGGCCTGATGAATACCCTAAAGGGACTGACAGGGTAGGAAATAATATTTCATGGTGGATGGAATTTAGTAATTATGTAAGGGGTATTAAGCCTGAAATAATGCTAATAGGAGAGATATGGGATAAACCTGATGTTATAGCACCATACCTTGAGCCATTTGATGGCGCCTGGAATTTTACCATACAAGAGAGTCTTCCTAATATTCTAAACAGTGGATTTGATGGTGGGGGATTTACTTCAAAACTCGAAAAGCAGTATAAGGAGTATGACAGTGTTACAAAAGATTATATGGATCTTCCTTTCTTAACAAATCATGATCAGGATAGAATAATGGGGAGATTAAGGGATGATGTTGTAAAGGCTAAACTAGCAGCAAATATTTATATGACATTGCCAGGAGCGCCATTTATATATGCTGGCGAAGAGATTGGTATGACTACAGGGAATATGAGAACCCCAATAAAATGGTTTGATGAATATAAAGCCCCTCAAACAAAATGCGATACCATTAAAAATTCAGAGAAAATTGTGCCTCTTGAAAGGCAAAAAGATGACCCTAAATCCCTTTATAATCACTATAAGACGGTAATAAGGGTAAGACAGGGAAATGAGGCATTAATGAAAGGTGATTTTAAAGCAATAGATACAGGCACAAATAAGGTAATTGGTTATATGAGATCCATAAATAAAGATAATGAAGCTGCATCAAAGGTAATAGTTCTTCACAATATAAACTTTGAAGAGCAGATTATAGAGGTTAAGGATATAGATATATCAGGGGTAAGTGTTTATTATGAGACGGAAGGATTAGGTCAAAATACTATAATAAACAATAAAATAAAATTAAAACCTCAAAGCACATTAATATTAGAAATTAAATAAAGCCCTTCTTTAAGCGGCTGTTAATTTTAAAACTTTTTATAAATTATAATATCATTAATGAAGCATTGTTTAAAAAATATAATAATTATTGGAGATGAACATGGAAAACTTAAGGAAACTACTTCAGATACTTTATAATGAGGAGAACTCCCATAATATAAGTTATTATATACCATATAAATGGAATGAATTTGGGTACAAAAATTATATAGAGGATGAAAACAGGAAAGGTGAGATAAGGGTAAATCCTTATGATTATTTTATATACTGTATTGAGAATATTATAGATCATGGGACCTTTGCTGATAAAAAAGCTGATTTTGATATAAAAGAAAGCGTAATATATAGTATGCTTCCTAGGGCGTTTACAGCTTGGAATCATGGTGAAGATGAGAAAATAACCCCAGGTACGTTTTTAAAATCAATTGCCATGATACCCTATTTAAAAGAACTAGGCGTTGATGTAATATATTTGCTTCCAATATTTCAATGCAGCCAAAGGTATAAAAAGGGAGAGATAGGAAGCCCTTATGCAATTAAAAACTTCTATAAGATTGACGAAAACCTCCATGATGATTTATTAGGAGAATACTCAAAAGAGATGCTTGATATAGAATTTGCCTCTTTTGTTGAGGCTTGCCATGCCTATGGAATCTTTGTAATGGTTGATTTTGTATTTAGAACAGCATCTAGGGACAATGATTTAATGGTTGATCATCCTGATTGGTTTTATTGGATAGATAAAAAATATGGCAGTGAATTTAAAGCTCCCACGGTGGGTAATGGGGATGTGTTGTATGTAAATGATGAATCCATAGATATGCTCTATAACTCAGATAAAATTGATGATTATATTGGAATGTTCACACCATCACCTAAGGAAATAGATCCTATAAAGTGGAGAAAAGTTGTAGATATTCACAAGCAAACCGGCAAGAACATATTGGACTTAATAGAAAAAGATTTTGGTATTACAACAGTCCCGGGATTTCCTGATGTTATAAATGATAAACAACCCCCTTGGACTGATGTAACATATTTAAGATTATACTTTGATTCTCACAAAAAGGCAAAAGAGTATATAAGAGACGATCAGCCACCTTATATTATGCAGGATGGCGCATCACTTCACCTATATCATGGAGAACACAAAAATAGCGAGCTTTGGGATTATATAAAAGGTGTAATACCATATTACCAAAGTAATTTTAAAATAGATGGAGCTAGAATTGATATGGGGCATGCCCTATCAGAGGAATTAAATAAAGAGATAATATCATCTATTAAGGAAAAAGACCAAAACTTTATTCTATGGTCTGAAGAATTTGATATTAAAAAGTCTAGTGTTGCAAGAATGGATGGCTATGATTTTATAAGCGGATATTTATTTTCTTCATATAAGAAAATAGAGGACCCAAACTTTAATAAAAACCTAATAGAAGATACATTAAAAAAGACTTGCCTTCCTCTTATTGGGGCACCAGAAATGCCTGATACACCAAGGGCATCACTGATTTATGAGGAAAAGGCAAAGCTTAAGCAAATAATACTTATTAACTACTTTTTACCTAATACTATACCTTTTATAAATAATGGATTGGAGATAGGAGAAATACAGCCTATGAATCTTGGGCTTGATAATACTGAGGATGGAAGGTTTGTACTTCCTAAGTGTGATTCAATGTATGGAAAGCTTGCTTTTTTTGATAATTATAGGCTTCATTGGTTAGATACCAGTAAGGATTGGCTATTAGATGTTTTAAAAGATGCAAGTATAATAAGGAATAAATATATTCATATTATGTCAGGCAACAGCAATGTCTACACCACTCCAGAATGCTTGGATAAAATAAAGTTAACAACTCTAGTATATTTTAATGAATGCAATAAAGAGGTTTTTTTTATTATAGCTAATAGAGATTTTAAGAGACATACCTTAATTAAAATAAATGATGTTTTTCATGAAAAGGTACTAGATGGTTTTAAAGAAGTATCAATAGAATATAAAAGCTGCAGTATGAAAGATGAAAAGTATACTGTGGATGATTCTATACAATTGGCGCCTGGAGATGTGGTAATAGGGCATATTGGATAATGGAGGAGAGAAAATTGAAAGATAACTTACCAAGTGTTGCATATTTCTGTATGGAGTTTGGGCTTCATGAGGAGTTTAAAATATATTCAGGAGGCCTTGGGATATTAGCTGGAGATATACTTAAGGCTGCAAATGATGAAAACCTGCCAATGGTAGGAGTTGGAATACTATGGAGGCAGGGATATACAAGACAGCTTATAGGAGAGGATGGAATGCCCTATGATTCTTATCCTGAGTATAGATATGATTTTTTAAAGGATACTGGCGTGGTAGTTGATGTGAAGATAAGGGATAGGAATGTAAAATGTAAGGTATGGGAGTGTACTAAGTATAACAATGTGCCTTTATATCTTTTAGACACCTATACCCTTGGAAGTACTGATCCATTTATAACAGGACAGCTATATGGGTGGTTTGACGAGGAGAGAATTGCCCAGGAAATGGTTCTTGGAATAGGGGGAGTTAAGGCATTAAATGAGCTTGGTATAAAACCTGATATTTATCATTTTAATGACAGTCACCCGGTAATTGCAGGTATTGAGCTTATAAGACAAAAGATGGAAAAGCAGGATTTAAGCTTTAAGGAAGCCTTAGAAGATACAAGAAAGCAAATAGTATTTACAACTCATACACCTGTTGAAGCGGGGAACGAAGTTCATGAACACAGACTGCTTAAATATATGGGGGCATATAATGGGCTTACCTATGAAGAGATGAAATATATAGGAGGAGATCCATTTAGCATGACGGTAGCAGGCCTTAGACTTTCTAAAATAGCTAATGGAGTATCAAAGCTCCATGGAGAAACTGCAAGAAATATGTGGAAAGGTACTTCAGGTGCCCCTGAAATTATTGCAATAACTAATGGAGTTCATAATGGCACATGGCAAGATAAAAGTATTGTTGATTCTTTTATGTCTAATAGCAAGCTATGGAATTCACATATGGAGTTAAAAAGAGAAATGATAAGCTATATAGAAAGCAAAAACAATGTTACCCTTGATGATGGTATACTTACCATAGGATTTTCAAGAAGGGCTGCACCATATAAGAGAAGTAATTTGATATTTAGAAATAAAGAGATTATAGAAAATTTACTAAAGGATAAGAAGCTTCAAATAGTATTTTCTAGCAAGGCCCATCCTAACGATATGGAAGGTAAAAAAATAATATCAAATCTATATAATATGTCAAAGGTTTACCCTAATAGCGTAGTATTTATAGAAGACTATGATATGAAGATAGGTAAAATGCTCACAAGAGGATGTGATGTATGGCTCAATAATCCAATAAGGCCTATGGAAGCAAGTGGAACGTCCGGCATGAAGGCAGCAATGAATGGAGTATTAAATTTAAGTGTATTAGACGGATGGTGGCCTGAAGGATGTGAGCATGGAGTAAACGGGTGGCAAATTGGCGGAGGATACGTTGGAGAGAATCAAGATAAGGTTGATGCAGAATCTTTATATCAAGTACTTGTAGAAGAGGTTATACCAACATACTATAATAATATGGAAAAGTGGATCGACATGATGAAAGAAAGCATTAAAATGTCTCAAGAAAAGTTTTCTGCAAAAAGAATGGTAAATGAATATTATAATAGGCTATATATGTCCGAGGTGTAAGTAGCATTTGTGGGGCGATGGATGTAGGGATTATTAGGATACTGTGATTAAAAAGGCAGCTAATGAAGGTATAACAGTGACAACCTATGATTTGCAAAATGGTGTGCCAGTTGTTATTGACACATACACCAAGTCAGCAAAGTAGTAGAGATTATAAAAAAGTGAAGTATCGTTGCAATCGTTGTGCAACGATACTTCACTTTTTGTTGATATCTGCAACGATAATTAGAACGATTGGCTTATCGTTGCAAATGTATTGTATTTAAAATGGAAACAAAGAAAAAATATAATCTAGAATTTAAAGATAAAATCACAAAAACTTTCTTATTAAGGAAATGAATAAATTGAATCTATCAGAAGAGGAAATTATTATCTACAATATAATGAAGTCTGAAACAGAACTTTCAAGGGCAGAATTAGATAAAAAATCTGGCTTTTATAAGTCTAAAACTCTTAGAATTATAGACAATCTCATAGATAAAAACATAATAAAAAAGTTAGGAGAAGGTCCAGGCACAACATATAGGTTAAGATAAAGATAAAACTATTTTAGATATTTCCCCTAGGGTATGAAAAAACCACAAGACATTTTGAACTTGTGGTTTATCATTTTTGGTGGAGATAAGCGGGATCGAACCGCTGACCTCTTGAATGCCATTCAAGCGCTCCCCCAGCTGAGCTATACCCCCATGGTATATATTTAGTAACATTTAGTATTTAGTAACCTATATATATTAAATCCTAAAATTTGATAGTTGTCAAATAAAATACACTTTTGCACAGATATCGCTAAATGCACCTGATAAGCCTCAGGTTATTTCCAGATAGCCTTACTAGGCATCGTGCTATGTATAAGGAATCATTATAGATAATATAATAGATATGTATTTTACTTAGCAACAATTTGGTGATAAGCTTGTTGAGGTAAGGAGAGATGCATATGAGCGAAAACAAACTATGGAAACTTTTTACTACAACATTTACCTTAAGTGCGTGCACATTTGGCGGAGGTTTTGTTATTGTTTCCCTGTACAAAAAAGAATTTGTTGAAAGGTTGAAATGGTTAGAGGAAGATGAGATGCTGGATATTACCGCTATTGCACAATCAAGTCCAGGACCTATTCCTGTCAATGCAAGTGTTATTTTAGGATATCGAATCCATGGTATTTTAGGCAGTATAGTTGCCATATTAGGTACGATTATCCCACCTTTTGTTATTATTTCACTTATTTCAGTCTTTTATATACAGTTTAAGAGCAATCAGGTTATTGCAATTGCACTACAGGTAATGAGAGCTGGGGTAGCTGCAGTAATTTTAGATGTAGTTGTTAATTTAGGAATGAATATAATTAAGAAAAAAAATGTTCTTTACGTGATTGTTATGGTAGTTGCTTTTATAGCCACCTATTTCTTTAATCTAGGCGCTATGTATATTATATTTTTCTGCCTAGGAATTGGACTAATTAAGGTATTTTTAAACGCTAGAAAGGAGAAAAATTAATGGGACTTCTATGGACTCTATTCATTAGTTTTATACAAGTGGGTTTATTCAGTGTTGGTGGTGGTTATGCAGCGATTCCGCTTATTCAAGAACAGGTA
>DIRE01000011.1:0-1630 GCA_002426575.1 Clostridiaceae bacterium UBA5444
CTATTCGTGAAGGTGGCCACACAGTAGGCGCTGGCGTTGTTGCTGAAATTTTACCAAATGAATAGATTAATTAAATAATATGACGGTAAAAGAAGAGGGGAATCCCTTCTTCTTTTGCTGTTTTAAAAAAATATAGAAAACAATATTTTATTATTACGAAAATACTTGTTTTATGTATTATTTTATAGTAAAATATTATAGTTGTGATGTCTAGGACTGCGATGATGCAAGAGGTTGCTGATTATTACAATTCAGGGAATTCTTGCTGAGAATGTCCGAATCAAGAATCGGGCGACGGGGGCAATCTGTGTAAATATAGGTGAGTTGTGCTTATTAGAATGAAACACCAGGAACAGTTTACGAGAGTCCCATGTCATACGTATATTATAGCGTGCGATGAAAAGGAGGGAAAAAAATGGCGAACCAAAAAATCAGGATCAGATTAAAAGCATTTGATCACAATATACTTGATCAGTCGGCTGAAAAAATAGTTGATACTGCAAAGAAGACAGGTGCAAAGGTATCAGGCCCCATTCCACTTCCAACTGAGAAAGATGTTGTAACAATTTTAAGATCCCCACACAAGTATAAAGATTCAAGGGAACAGTTTGAGATTAGGACTCACAAGAGACTAATCGACATACTAAGTCCAACGCCTAAAACGGTAGATGCTCTTATGAGATTAGATTTGCCTGCAGGAGTTGATATAGAAATAAAATTATAAACTATATAGATTCGTATATACGAACTATTATGACCGCAGTGTTGCTACGGATTTAATCTTAAGTTTGCTGCGATCCGCTAATATGTTTAGGAGGTGTAACATAACAATGAAAAAAGCCATTATTGGTAGAAAAGTAGGAATGACTCAGATATTTGATGAAGCAGGAAAAGTTATTCCAGTATCTGTTGTCTTAGCAGGTCCATGTACTGTTATTCAAAAGAAAACAGCTGACAAGGAAGGATATGAAGCTATACAGGTTGGCTTTGAAGATGCTAGGGAAAAGTTAATCAACAAGCCATTAAAAGGACATTTCGCAAAAGCGAATATTGCACCAAAGAAGTTCTTAAAGGAATTTAGACTAGAAGATGGTGCAGATTATAACGTAGGCGATGTTATAAAAGCCGATGTATTTGAAGTTGGCGAAAAGGTAGATGTAAGCGGAGTATCAAAAGGTAAAGGATACCAAGGAACAATTAAAAGATGGAACACTCACAGAGGGCCTATGAGCCACGGTTCAAAATATCATAGAGCAAGTGGATCAAAAGGTTCAGCAGATGCTGCAAGAACCTTTAAGAATAAAAAGATGCCAGGACGTATGGGATTCGAAAATGTAACAGTTCAAAACCTTGAGATTGTAAGAGCTGATGCAGAAAAGAATATAATCCTCATAAGGGGTGGAATTCCTGGACCTAAAAAGGGAATAGTAGTAATAAAAAACACAGTAAAAGCTAGATAATCTAGTGGAAAGGAGGATGTATGATGCCTAAAGTAGCTTTATATAACATGAAAGGTGAACAGGTTGGAAATGTAGAACTTTCAGAAAATGTATTTGGAGCAGAAATAAATAATGCGGCAATGCATCAGGTTGTTAAGATGCAGCTTGCAAATAAAAGACAGGGAACACAA
>DIRE01000011.1:1769-27917 GCA_002426575.1 Clostridiaceae bacterium UBA5444
GTTAAGATGCAGCTTGCAAATAAAAGACAGGGAACACAATCTGTACTAACAAGGGCAGAGGTTTCAGGTGGTGGAATAAAGCCATGGAGACAAAAGGGTACAGGAAGAGCTAGGCAGGGTTCAATAAGAGCACCACAATGGATACATGGTGGAGTTGTTTTTGCACCAAAGCCAAGAGATTATAGCTATACCGTACCAAAGAAGATAAAGAGGATTGCTATAAAATCTGCATTATCATCAAAGGTTGCAGACGAAGAGCTTATTGTTGTTGATGAGTTAAAATTAGATGCACCTAAAACTAAGGTTATTGCTGATATGCTAAAAGCATTAGATGTTAAAAAAACCTTAATAGTTGTTTGTGAAAAGGATGATACTGTTTATAGATCAGCAAGAAATATTGAGGGAGTTTTAGTACTGCCTGTTAATAACCTCAATGTTTATGATATATTGAAGTATCACAAATTCATAATAACAAAGGACGCCGTATCCAAAGTGGAGGAGGTGTTTGCATAATGAACATTTATGATATTATAAGAAGACCTGTCATTACAGAGAAAAGTATGAATGCAATGGCTGAAAGAAAGTATACATTTGTTGTGGACATTCGTGCAGATAAAAGCCAAATAAAAGAAGCTGTAGAGAAAATATTTGGTGTTAAAGTACAGACTGTAGCCACTATGAGAATGATTGGAAAGGCAAAAAGAGTTGGAGTAAATGTTGGTAAAAGACCGAACTGGAAAAAAGCAATAGTTACCATTACTCCTGACAGCAAAGCAATTGAATTATTCCAGGCATAATAAAGTAAGAGGGAGGGAGATAAAATGGCAATTAAAAAGTATAACCCTACTACACCAGGCAGAAGGGGAATGACTGTTTCATCTTTTGAAGAACTATCAAAAGTAGATCCTGAAAAGTCACTTCTTGTTTCACTAAATAAAACTGGTGGAAGAAATGCACAGGGTAAGATTACTGTTCGCCATATAGGCGGCGGAAATAGAAATAAATATAGAATAATTGATTTTAGAAGAGATAAAGATAAAATACCTGCAAAGGTTGCTTCAATTGAGTATGATCCAAATAGGACTGCATACATTGCACTTTTAAATTATGCTGACGGAGAAAAAAGATATATATTAGCTCCTGTTGATCTTAAGGTAGGAGATACTGTAGAATCAGGCTCAGATGCAGATATTAAAGTTGGTAATGCACTACCTATTAAAAACATACCTGTAGGTACATTTATTCATAATATAGAACTTCATCCAGGAAGAGGAGGCCAACTAGTTAGAGCAGCAGGAAATAGCGCTCAGCTTATGGCAAAAGAAGGTCAGTATGGACAGGTAAGACTTCCTTCTGGCGAAGTTAGAATGGTAAGACTTGAGTGCAGGGCAACAATAGGAACTGTAGGAAATGTTACAAATGAAATTGTTCACATAGGTAAAGCAGGTAAAACAAGGCATATGGGAATTAGGCCAACAGTAAGAGGCTCCGTAATGAACCCAGTTGATCACCCACATGGTGGTGGAGAAGGTAAGGCTCCTATAGGGCATGCATCTCCTATGACTCCTTGGGGTAAACCAGCTCTTGGCTTGAGGACAAGAAAACATAATAAATACTCAGATAAGTTAATTGTTAAGAGAAGAGGTAAGAAGTAATATAAATCACGACCTTTGTGAAGGGAGGCAAGGATTTTGAGTAGATCGGTTAAAAAAGGACCATTTGTCCAGGATGCATTAATGAAGAGAATACTGGATATGAATAAAAAAGGCGAGAAAAAAGTTGTAAAAACATGGTCAAGAAGCTCGACAATTTTTCCTCAGATGGTTGGGCATACAATAGCTGTACATGATGGAAGAAAGCACGTTCCAGTATATATAACTGAAGATATGGTGGGACATAAGCTTGGCGAATTTGCCTTGACGAGAACATTTAGAGGACACGGAAGCCATACTGAAAAATCAACAGCGTTGAAATAAAACCTAGAGAGGAGGTCAAACAATGGAGGCTAGGGCAACAGCTAAATACGTTAGAATATCTCCAAGGAAGGTAAACATAGTTCTGGACCTCATAAGGGGTAAGGATGTTAAGGAAGCCTTTACAATATTAAAATTTACTCCAAAAGCTGCATCGGGTATTATAGAAAAAGTATTAAAGTCTGCAGTAGCTAACGCAGAGAATAATCATGAGATGGATGTTGATTCCCTTTATATTGGAGAAACTTATGCAAACCAGGGACCAACATTAAAAAGATATCAACCCCATGCACAGGGTAGAGCGTTTAGAATAAATAAAAGAACCAGCCACGTTACAGTGGTTGTAAAAGAAAGATAAGAAAAGGAGGGATAAGATTGGGTCAGAAAGTACATCCACATGGATTTAGGGTTGGCGTAATTAAAGATTGGGACGCAAAATGGTACGCCAACAATAAAAATTTTTCAGATTTGTTAATTGAAGATCACAAAATTAGGGTATATGTAAAGAAGAAGCTCTACATTGCTGGTATTTCAAAGATTGAGACTGAAAGAGCCGCAAATAGGGTTAAGGTTAACATCTATACTGCAAAGCCTGGAATAGTAATAGGCAGAGGCGGAGAAGGTGTAGACCAGCTTAAAAAAGAACTAGAAAAGATGACAGGTAAAAATGTATTAATAAATATAGTTGAAGTTAAAAACCCAGAAGTTGATGCACAGCTAGTTTCAGAAAATATAGCAGCACAGCTTGAAAGAAGGATATCCTTTAGAAAAGCTATGAAGCAGACTATAAACAGAACTATGAGAGCTGGCGCAAAGGGGATTAAGACACAATGCTCAGGAAGACTTGGTGGAGCAGAAATTGCAAGAAGCGAAGGCTATCATGAAGGGACAATTCCTCTACAGACTTTAAGAGCAGATATTGATTATGGATTTGCTGAGGCAAATACAACATATGGAAAAATTGGAGTTAAGGTTTGGATATATAAAGGAGAAATACTTCCAAAACCAAAAAGAGCAAAGGTAGCAGTTAGAGAAGAAGAGGCTGCAAATAAGTAGGAAGGGAGGAAAAACTTATGTTAATGCCTAAGAGGGTAAAGCGTCGTAAAGTTCATCGTGGCAGAATGACTGGTAAGGCAATGAGAGGTAATTTTCTTGCATATGGAGATTACGGAATGGTGGCATTAGAGCCTTCATGGATTACTAGTCAGCAGATTGAGGCTGCCAGGATTGCTATAACAAGGTATATGAAAAGGGGCGGAAAAGTCTGGATAAAGATATTCCCAGATAAGCCAGTTACACAGAAACCTGCAGAGACTCGTATGGGATCTGGAAAAGGTTCACCTGAATACTGGGTTGCAGTAGTAAAACCTGGTAGAGTATTGTTCGAAATATCTGGTGTAAGCGAAGAAGATGCAAAAGAAGCAATAAGACTTGCATCCCACAAGCTTCCAATAAAAACTAAGTTTGTAACAAGATCCGATTATGAAGAAATGGGAGGTGTTGGCAGTGAAAGCTAAAGAAATGGAAACGATGCGTGAAAATGATATTTCTACATTAAAAAGTAAGGTTGACGAGTTAAAACAAGAACTGTTCAATCTTAGATTTCAATTAGCCACAGGTCAGCTTGAGAACCCCATGAGGATAAAGGAAGTTAAGAAATCTATAGCACAGATAAAAACAATTATCAGGGAAAAAGAGATTAAATCAATTGGGGCATAATGGAAGGAGGTAGTTCCATGGAAAGAGCATTAAGAAAGACTAGGACTGGCAAAGTCGTTTCTGACAAGATGGATAAAACAATTGTGGTAGCAGTAGCAACAAGAGTACGTGATCCACTTACGCAGAAAACATTAAATAGAACAAAGAAATTCAAAACTCATGATGAAAATAATGAAGCTAGAATAGGCGATAGAGTTAAGATAATGGAAACAAGACCACTAAGCAAAGAAAAAGGCTGGAGACTTGTGGAAATTATTGAGAAAGCAAAATAATCCCTGAAGCTGAAAGGAGGGTTAATCATGATTCAACAGCAGAGTTTATTAAAAGTAGCAGACAATTCTGGAGCAAAAGAAATCATGTGCATAAGAGTCTTGGGCGGTTCAAATAGGAAGACTGGAAATATCGGCGATGTGATTGTAGCAAGTGTTAAGAGTGCAACACCAGGCGGTGTTGTTAAAAAAGGAGAAGTTGTTAAAGCCGTAATTGTAAGAACAGTACAGGGAGCAAGGCGCCAAGATGGTTCATATATAAGGTTTGATGAAAATGCAGCAGTAATTATAAAAGATGATAAGCAGCCAAGAGGAACCCGTATATTCGGACCTGTTGCAAGAGAGCTTAGGGAAAAAGACTTTACAAAGATACTTTCACTAGCTCCAGAAGTATTATAAGACGGGGAGGTGGCTTAAATGACATTGAAAAAGGTTCATGTTAAAACTGGAGATACAGTAGTTGTTCTCTCTGGAAAAGATAAGAACAAAAAAGGCAAGGTTTTAAAGGTATTACCTAAAGAGGGCAGAGTTATTGTAGAAAATGTAAATATGATAACTAAGCACCAAAAACCTAGTCAGCAAGCGGTTCAGGGCGGAATAATCCACAAAGAAGCACCTATATACGCATCTAAAGTTGCCGTTTACTGTCAAAATTGTAATGCTGGCAGAAGAGTTAGATATGAGATATTAAAGGACGGTAAAAAGGTTAGAAAATGCGTTAAATGTGGTGAAATACTAGGGACTGAAAAGTAATTTGAAGGGAGGTAGCTTATATGGTTCCAAGGCTTAAAGAAAGATATGATAATGAAATAAATCCTGCTCTTATGAAGAAGTTTGGATATAAAAGTCCAATGCAGGTTCCAAAGCTTGAGAAAATAGTTATAAATATGGGAGTTGGAGATGCTAAGGAAAATGCTAAAGCATTAGATGCAGCAGCAGGGGACTTAGCAATAATCACAGGCCAAAAACCAATAATTACAAAGGCTAAAAAATCTGTTGCTAATTTTAAAATAAGACAGGGCATGCCAATTGGATGCAAGGTAACTTTAAGAGGCAGCAGGATGTATGAGTTTGCAGATAAATTGCTAAATATAGCTCTTCCAAGGGTTAGAGACTTTAGAGGAGTTTCAGATAAGGCATTTGATGGTAGAGGAAATTACTCTCTTGGAATAAAGGAACAGCTTATATTCCCTGAAATAGAGTATGATAAAGTAGAAAAAGTAAGAGGTATGGATGTAGTTTTTGTTACAACAGCAAAGACAGACGAAGAAGCGCGTGAGCTTTTAAAATTGCTCGGAATGCCATTTGCTCAATAACTAAAGGAGGGGAAAAAAGTGGCCAAAAAGTCAATGGTTGAAAAATGGAAAAAGACACCTAAATACTCTACAAGAGCATATACAAGGTGTAAAATATGTGGTAGGCCTCATGCAGTTTTAAAGAAATATGGCATATGCCGTATTTGCTTTAGAGAAATGGCTTATAGAGGCGAAATCCCTGGGTGCAGAAAGGCAAGTTGGTAATCCCTATTGAATGAAAGGAGGCAGAAATAATGGTTATGACTGACCCAATTGCAGATATGTTAACACGTATAAGAAATGCCAATGTAGTAAGGCATGGAACTGTAGATATACCAGCTTCCAATATGAAAAGAGCAATTGCTAATATAATGTTAGAAGAGGGTTTTATAAAGAATTATGAGGACCTAAAGGATGGTTCGGTTCCTATTTTAAGAGTCACAATGAAATATGGTCAAGATAAAGAAAGGGTTATTACTGGTCTTAAGAGAATCAGTAAGCCAGGACTTAGAGTATATGTACAAAAAGATGAGGTGCCAAAGGTATTAGGTGGTCTTGGAGTTGCAATAATATCGACATCTAAAGGTGTAATGAGTGATAAAAATGCAAGGAAACAAGGCCTAGGCGGAGAAGTTCTTTGCTACATTTGGTAATTTTATATTGATTGAATAGGAGGTGCACTCATGTCAAGAATTGGTAGACTTCCTGTTGTTATCCCAGAGGGAGTTAACGTAACAATTGGTGATAATAATGTTGTTGCGGTTAAAGGACCTAAGGGAACTCTAACAAGGGAAATGCATAAAAATATGAAGATTCATATGGAAGATGGCAAGGTTATCGTAGAGAGACCAGATGACGAAAAGGAAAACAAAGCTCTTCATGGGCTTACAAGGGCATTAATAAACAATATGGTTATAGGAGTAACAGAGGGATTCCAAAAATCACTTGACCTTGTAGGAGTAGGTTATCGTGCTCAAGTACAAGGAAAGAAGCTTGTGCTTACTGTAGGTTATTCACACCCTGTTGAAATGGAAGAGGTTCCTGGTATAACTTATGAGACACCTGCCCCAAATAAAATACTTGTCAAAGGAATTGACAAGGAAATGGTTGGACTTATGGCAGCAAAAATAAGAGACGTAAGAAAGCCTGAACCATATAAAGGCAAGGGAATTAGATATACTGATGAAATTGTAAGAACAAAGGAAGGTAAGACAGGAAAGAAGTAGAAAGGAGTGAGCGTAGGTGATCAATAAACCTTCACGTAATGATATAAGGCTTAAGAAGCATGGAAGAGTACGCTATAAGATAGCAGGTACAAGTGAACGTCCAAGGCTAAACGTATTTAGAAGCGAAAGTAACATATATGCTCAGATAATAGATGATGATCTAGGTGTAACTTTGGTTTCAGCATCATCTGTTGATAAAGAGCTTAAAGATAAAATCTCCACAGGAGGCAATAAAGAAGCTGCTAAGATAGTTGGAGAGTTATTGGGAAAAAGAGCTAAAGACGCAGGAATTACAAAAGTAGTTTTTGATAGAGGCGGATATTTATATCATGGAAGAATAAAAGAGCTTGCAGAAGGTGCAAGAGAAGCTGGACTTGAATTTTAAAGGAGGGAAAGTAATGCGAATTGATCCTAGCAATTTAGACCTTAAAGAAAAGGTTGTATTTATAAACCGTGTAACTAAGGTTGTTAAGGGTGGCCGTAACTTCAGGTTTGCTGCTCTTGTAGTTGTGGGCGATGGAAATGGCCATGTAGGAGTTGGTACAGGTAAGTCAGTAGAAATCCCTGAAGCTATAAGAAAAGGAATTGAGGATGCAAAGAAACATTTAATAAATGTTGCTATTGTAGAGAATACTATCCCTCATGAAGTCGTAGGCGAATTTGGAAGAGGCAAGGTACTTATAATGCCTGCAAAAGAAGGTATTGGAGTTATAGCAGGAGGACCTGTTCGTGCGGTTCTTGAACTTGCAGGTATTAAAGATGTAAGAGCAAAATCCTTAGGCTCAAATAACCCTAAAAATATGGTTAGCGCTACAATCGATGGATTGGCAAGACTTAAGACGGCAGAGGATGTTGCAAAGCTGAGAGGCAAAACTGTCGAAGAGATACTAGGTTAGGAGGGATGGTCATTGGCTAAGCTTAAAATAACTCTTCAGAAAAGTTTAATTGGAAGAAAAGATGACCATATTGCTACAGCTCACGCATTAGGCTTGAGAAAGATACACAGTGTGGTTGAACATGACGATACACCTCAGATAAGAGGAATGATAGACAAAATAAGCTATATGGTTAAGGTAGAGGAAATTTAATAATTCAATAAGGAGGTGCAAATATGAGACTTCATGAACTTAAACCTGCAGAAGGTACCAACAAGGCTACTAAGAGAAGAGGCAGAGGTACTGGATCAGGGCAAGGCAAGACAGCTGGTAGAGGTCAAACAGGCCAAAACTCTCGTTCTGGCGGTGGTACAAGGCCTGGATTTGAAGGAGGACAAATGCCACTCCATAGGAGACTTCCAAAAAGAGGTTTCACAAATATATTTGGCAAAAATTATGCAGAGGTTAATGTATCAGAATTAGAAGTATTTGAAAATGGTACTATTGTTACCCCTGAATTGCTACTTAAAAATAGAATAGTTAGGAAAGAATTGGACGGCATAAAGGTATTGGGAGATGGAGAAATATCCAAGAGTATTACTGTGAAAGCTCATAAATTTTCAAAAACTGCCGCTCAGAAGATAGAAGCAGCTGGGGGCAAAATTGAGGTGATATAATGTTCTCGACAATGCGCAATGCGTGGAAAATTCGTGATCTAAGAAAGAAAATGATATTTACATTGCTTATGCTTATAGTATCTAGAGCAGGTTCATTTATACCTGTCCCTTATATTAACGTAGAAGCAATGTCAAGGATGACGGAAGGCGGATCTCTTTTTGGATTCTTTGATTTGTTATCTGGAGGAGCATTTAAAAATTTCACTATATTTGCCCTTGGTGTAGTACCATACATTAACTCTTCAATCATAGTAAACCTTTTAACAATAGCTATTCCAAAATTGGAGCAACTATCTAAAGAGGGGGAAGAGGGCAGGAAGAAGATAGCTTCATATACGAGATATGGCACCATAATACTAGGTACAATACAATCTTATGGTATAGCTCTCCTTTTAAAAAGAGAGGGTGCACTACTTAAAGATTCACCTTTCCATATATTTATAATTATATTGACTCTTATGGTTGGAACAGCATTTTTAATGTGGCTTGGAGAACAAATAACTGAAAAAGGTGTTGGAAATGGAATCTCAATGCTAATATTTACGAATATTGTTTCAAGATATCCTGTAATGGGAGTTCAAATAGCAGGACTTATTAAAGTTCAAACTGCTAATTGGATAGAGCTTATTTTGTTTATAATCATAACTATATTAACTGTTATGGCTGTAGTTACAATGGAAATGGGAGAAAGAAGAATACCTGTACAATATGCAAAAAAGGTTGTAGGGAGAAAAACCTATGGCGGACAGAACACACATATTCCTATTAACGTAAATTCATCTAGCGTTATAGCTATAATATTTGCAATGTCCATAATGCAATTCCCTGCAACACTAGCAGTATTTTTCCCAGATAAGGGATGGACGGCAGCATTTAAACAGGGTGGATTATTTTATACTGACAGTTATCTTTATTGGTTAGTATATTTCTTGCTTGTAATATTCTTTACATGGTTTTACACAGAGATTACATTCAATACAAAAGATATGGCAGATAATTTAAAGAAAAATGGTGGATTTGTACCTGGAATAAGACCTGGTAAACCTACTGAAGATTATGTTCAGACAATATTGAATAGAATTACATTGATAGGCGGAACCTTTGCAGGTATAATTGCGTTAATGCCTTATGCATTAGATAAATTTACAGGCTTAAAAGGATTGCAGTTTGGAGGAACATCTGTACTGATTGTTGTAGGAGTTGCCCTTGAAACCGCAAAGCAGATAGAGGCTCAAATGACTATGAGACACTATCAAGGATTCCTTAGGTAATAAATATTCTTTATTCCTGATTTAAACTATTATAAATTGGAGATGATTAGAATATGAATATTATCTTGTTAGGGCCACCTGGTGCTGGCAAAGGAACTCAGGCAAAGTTTATTTCAGAAAAGTATAGTATTCCCCATATATCAACAGGGGATATTTTTAGGAAGAATATAAAGGAAAAGACACCCCTCGGAATTAATGCAAAAGAGTATATAGATAAGGGTGAACTTGTTCCTGACTCTATTACAATTTCAATTGTAGAAGAGAGAATAAAGGAAAAAGATTGCAAAAACGGTTTTTTACTAGACGGTTTTCCTAGAACAGTGTATCAGGCAGAAGCCCTTGATGCAGTTTTAGAGAAAATGGGAAGTAAAATTGATTATGTTATAAATATTGCTTCATCAGAAAAAGAAATAATTGAGAGATTGACAGGGAGAAGAGTTTGTAAGGTATGCGGCGCAGGCTATCATGTTACTAATATTCCACCTAAAAAGGAAGGAATATGCGATGTATGTGGCGGAAAGCTTATACAGCGTGATGATGATAAGCTAGAGACTATCAAAAATAGGCTCAGGGTTTATGAAAGTCAAACAAGGCCGCTTATCGATTATTATACTAATACTAAAATATTAGTATCAGTTGATGGAGACAAAGCATTAGAACCCGTCTTCAAAGATATTTGTAATATCCTAGGGAGACGAAAGTGATTATTATTAAGTCAAATAGCGAAATTGAATATATGAGGCAAGCAGGAAAAGTTGTTGCAAATACACTTCAAAAAATCGAGAAGGTAATCAAACCTGGTATAACTACCGGATATATTGATGGCCTTGCAGAGAATTTTATAATAGAGCAGTTAGATTAACAGCAGGCATGTGCCTCGCAATAGAACCTATGGTTAATATGGGACGATATAGAGTAAAGACACTTTCAAATGATTGGACAGTAGTTGCAGCTGATGGTAGCCTATCAGCTCATTATGAAAATTCAATTGCAATACTCAATAATGGTCCTGAAGTACTAACTATGATATAAGTATAGAGGTGAATATATTTGGAGTCAGAGAAGATATCTTTGGGGCAAATAGTATATTCTAAAGCCGGTAGAGATAATGGCAAATATTTTATAGTAGTAGGAAAAGTTGGCCAGCAGTATGTACTTATTTCAGATGGTGACTTAAGAAAAATAGAAAAACCTAAGAAAAAGAAGATAAAGCATATTGTTATCCATGATATTGTTGCCTCTGATATAAAATATAAACTTGAGAGCAATATTAAGGTAAGTAATAGTGATATTATGAATTCTTTGAAATCCGTGGGTTTAGTTAATCAATCGAATTCAAAGGAGGTTTGATTTACCATATGTCTAAAGATGATGTAGTTGAATTGCAAGGTGTAGTTATTGAAGCTTTACCAAATGCAATGTTTCAGGTAGAATTAGAAAATGGACACAGAGTTCTTGCTCATATATCGGGAAAGCTTAGAATGAATTTTATAAGAATTCTTCCAGGAGATAAAGTTACCATAGAGGTATCGCCTTATGACTTAACCCGAGGACGTATAACGTGGAGAGCAAAATAAAGGAGGTAATACCATGAAAGTAAGGCCGTCAGTAAAGCCTATTTGTGAAAAATGTAAAGTAATTAAAAGACATGGCAGAGTAATGGTTATCTGTGAGAATCCAAAACATAAGCAAAAACAAGGTTAATACTTAATTATTTATCATTAAGGCTAATGCAATGGTGAATAATTTAAAGTACTTAGCTTAAAATTAGTTATATAGGGAGCGGCTGCACCTAAAAGGGTGTCCTAATATACTAATTTATTATATAAAAAATTAACAAAGCATATTTAAGTAGAAGTAGTAAACTTAAATTTATCAGGAGGTGTAAGATATTAATGGCTAGAATTGCTGGTGTAGATCTGCCAAGGGATAAAAGAGTCGAAGTTGGCTTAACCTATATTTATGGAATAGGAAGACAATCTGCTAGGAAGATTCTTGAGGCAACAGGAGTTAATCCTGATACAAGAGTTAAAGACTTAACAGAATCAGAAGTTAACAAAATAAGGGAGTATATTGATAAGCATTTCAAAGTTGAAGGCGATTTAAGAAGAGATGTTTCCCTAAATATAAAAAGGTTAGTAGAAATTGGCTGTTATAGAGGAATTCGTCATAGAAGAGGACTTCCAACTAGAGGACAAAAAACTAAAACCAATGCAAGAACTAGAAAAGGTCCTAAGAGGACGGTTGGTGCTAAGAAAAGTAAATAAGATAAGGAGGGAAATGAATGGCAGCTCAAGCTAAAGGAAAGAAAACTCGTAGAAGAAGAGAACGTAAAAATATAGATAACGGTGCAGCCCATATACAATCAACGTTTAATAATACAATAGTTACTCTAACCGATGCTACTGGTAATGCACTTTCATGGGCAAGCGCTGGTGGACTTGGATTTAGAGGTTCAAGGAAAAGTACTCCTTTTGCAGCACAGATGGCAGCTGAAACAGCAGCTAAAGCAGCTATGGAACATGGATTAAAAACTGTAGAAGTGTATGTAAAAGGACCTGGATCAGGAAGGGAAGCAGCCATAAGATCTCTTCAGGCAGCAGGGCTTGAAGTAAGTCTTATAAAGGATGTTACCCCAATTCCTCATAACGGTTGCAGACCGCCAAAACGTAGAAGAGTATAATTTAAGGAGGTGGAGATATATGGCAAGATATACCGGGCCTGTTTGTAGGCAGTGTCGTAGAGAAGGTATCAAACTATATTTAAAAGGTGATAAATGTTATTCAGATAAATGCCCTGTTGCAAAAAGGGCCTATGCTCCAGGTCAGCACGGACAGAGTAGGAAAAAGATGTCCAACTATGGAGCTCAATTAAGAGAAAAACAGAAGGCAAAGAGGATTTATGGAGTTCTTGAGACTCAATTCAGAGAGTATTATGAAAAGGCTGAAAGACAAAAGGGAATTACAGGTGAAAACCTATTAAAGATGCTTGAATTAAGACTTGATAATGTTGCATTTAGGTTAGGTTTTGGAAATTCAAGAGCAGAGGCAAGACAGCTTGTAAGACATGGACACTTAACTGTAAATGGTAAAAAGGTTGATATTCCATCATACCAAGTCAAGGTTGGAGATATAATTGGAGTTAAGGAAACTAGCAGAACCAGCGAAAAGTTTAAGCAATTAGCTGAAACAGAAAAGGTTGCTCCAGAATGGCTCTCAATTGATATGGATAAAATGGAAGGCAGCGTACTTGCAGAACCAAAGAGAGAGGATATAGATATACCTGTAGAGGAAACATTTATTGTTGAGTTATATTCAAAGTAATCTTGTTTGCTTTAAGTTTTAGCAGATGTAGAAATAATTGCCCTCAATTATATAGAAAGGCATTTTATAGGCCTTCTGAAATCGCCTGGTATAGTATTAATTACTTCCAGGGTATAGTTAGAAATTAAAGAGGAGGGTTTTAAAACATGATAGAAATAGAAAAACCAAAAATTGAATGCATAGAATCAAATGATAACAATAGTTATGGTAAGTTCGTTATAGAGCCATTAGAAAGAGGCTATGGTGCAACACTTGGCAATTCTCTTAGGAGAATACTTCTATCATCTTTGCCAGGTGCTGCTGTAACATCTATAAAAATTGATGGCGTTTTACATGAGTTTTCAACAATACCTGGTGTAAAAGAAGATGTAGTTGAGATAATACTCAACTTAAAAGCTCTTTCATTAAAAATAAATGGTGAAGGGCCAAGAACAATATACATTGATGCAAAAGGTCAGGGAGAGGTTACAGCTGGTGATATAAAGGCTGAAGGAGATATAGAGATAATAAATAAGGATTTGCATATTGCTACTTTAAATGAAGATGCAAAGTTATACATGGAAATCAATGTTGATAAGGGAAGAGGATATGTTCCAGCTGAAAAGAATAAGGAACAGAACCAGATTATAGGCCTAATTCCTGTTGATTCTATATATACTCCTGTAAAGAGAGTTAATTTCACCATTGAGGATACACGTGTTGGCCAAGTTACAGACTATGACAAGCTTACTTTTGATATATGGACTGATGGCACTATTAAACCAGAGGAAGCATTGAGTCTTTCTGCAAAGATTTTGATAGAGCATCTTAAATTATTTATGACGCTTACAGACCATGTTTCTGATGTTAGTATAATGGTTGAAAAAGAGGATGACAAGAAGGAAAAAGTTCTTGATATGACAATCGAAGAACTTGATCTATCTGTAAGATCCTATAACTGCCTGAAGAGGGCCAACATTAATACAGTAGAAGAACTTACTCAAAAAACTGTTGAAGATATGATGAAGGTAAGAAACCTTGGTAAAAAATCTCTTGAAGAGGTAGAACATAAACTAGCTGCATTAGATTTAAGTTTGAGGCAGAACGAAGAATAGTAAAGGAGTGAGGTATATGGCAGAGAATAGAAAGCTTAATCGTCCAACAGACCAGAGAGTAGCTATGCTAAGAAGTCTTACTACAAGCGTTTTAAAGCATGGCAAGATTCATACAACTGAAACTAGAGCTAAAGAAGTTAAAAGCATAGCTGATAAGATGATTACTCTTGGTAAAAGAGGAGACCTCCATGCAAGACGACAGGCGCTTTCATATTTGCTTGACGAGGCTGTTGTGACAGATCTTTTTGATAAAATAGCACCTAAATATTCAGACAGAAACGGCGGATACACAAGAATATTAAAAGAAGGTCCAAGAAGAGGCGACTCAGCCGAAATGGTTATTCTTGAATTAGTTTAGTATAGTTTAAGAGACCAAAGGAGGCTAAAGCTTCTCATCCCTAAAAAGGGTTGTGGATTTTAGATTTATAATAGTTAATTTTTTGGGGGATTAAGTTGTGTAGGCATAAGTTTTACTAACTTAGTCCCTAAATTTATTGGTAGGAAGGCTATAGCGAAAGGCCTGCATTATTGTGTATAATATAAAGCAAAATAATATATAATGTGGGCCTAACATATAAGCCTAGGTTAGCCTTTCATGGAAGGTGTTTTTATGGAAAATATGATAAATACACAAAACTTAATTTTTAGATATAAATCAGAAGAGGGAAAAGATGAAAAAGAGGCTCTTAGTGATGTAAATATTGAAATACAAAAGGGAGAATTTGTTGCAATAATAGGTCATAATGGATCAGGCAAATCAACCCTTGCTAAGCATTTCAATTCTTTGCTTACGCCTACCTCAGGGAAGGTATTTGTAAAGGGCATGGATACTTCTGATGAAAAAAATCTATGGAATATAAGACAGACTGCTGGAATGGTATTTCAAAACCCTGATAACCAAATAGTAGCAACAATAGTAGAAGAAGATGTGGCTTTTGGTCCTGAAAACTTAGGAGTTGAACCTAAGGAGATAAGAAGGAGAGTTGATGCAGCATTAGAGGCTGTTAGCATGACCCAATATATGAAGCATGGACCACACCTTTTATCTGGTGGTCAAAAGCAAAGAGTAGCAATAGCAGGGGTTCTCGCTATGAAGCCTGAATGCATAATATTAGATGAGCCTACAGCCATGCTTGACCCTTCAGGTAGGAAAGAAGTAATTGACACCATAAAAAGATTAAACAAAGAAGAAAATATAACAATTATACTTATAACCCATTACATGGAGGAAGCTGTAGATGCTGATAAAATATTTGTAATGGAAGATGGAAAGGTTGTTTTATCAGGTACACCAAGAGAGGTATTCCCTAGAGTTGAAGAACTAAAAAGGTTAGGACTTGATGTGCCTCAAGTAACAGAGCTTGCCTACGAACTTAGAAAAGAAGGGGTAGATATACCAGAGGATATACTTACTATTGAAGAAATGGTGGTGCAGCTATGTCAATAAAGGTAGACAATATTTCATATGTATACATGCAGGGCACACCTTTTGAATATAAAGCTCTAGATGATGTTTCTTTAGAGATAAACAATGGCGAGTTTATAGGGCTTATAGGACACACGGGATCTGGAAAGTCAACTCTTGTTCAACATCTTAATGGATTATTGAAACCAACAAGCGGAAAAATATACATAGATGATATGGACATAACACAAAAAGGGGTAAATTTAAAAGCTATAAGACAAAAGGTAGGATTGGTATTTCAATATCCAGAGCACCAGCTATTTGAGGAGACAATATACAAAGATGTGGCATTTGGTCCTACAAATCTAGAACTTAGCAAGGAAGATATAGATAAAAGAGTTAGAATGGCACTAAGTATGGTAGGTATAGATTATGGGGAAAGCAAAGATAAATCACCATTTGATTTAAGCGGAGGACAAAGAAGAAGAGTTGCAATTGCAGGGGTTTTGGCTATGGAACCTGAGGTACTCATACTTGATGAACCTACTGCAGGCCTCGATCCTAACGGCAGAGACTCTATACTGCAGGAGATTAAGTTACTTCATGAAAAGTATGGTAAAACCGTAATACTGGTATCTCATAGCATGGAGGACATTGCAAAACTAGTTGATAGAATAATAGTTATGAACAAAGGAAAATGCGTTTTATCTGGAAGCCCTAGGGAAGTATTTAAACAGTCTGATATGCTAAATGAAATAGGGCTTGGCATTCCACAAATAACTGCTTTAGTAAAACAACTTAGATCTAAGGGAATGGATATTAGGGATGATTGCCTAACAGTACAAGAGGCTAAAGAGGAAATTTTAAAGTATCTAAGGAGCAGGAAGTCATGATTAAAGATATTACAGTAGGGCAGTATTTACCGGGAAACTCAGTAATCCATAGATTAGATCCAAGAGTAAAGATTGTTGGAACCTTTGCTTTTATAATTAATTTATTTATAATAAACAATTTTATAGGATATATACCTATATTTATCTTTATGGCTGCCGCCTTAATAATCTCAAAGATACCTTTTAAATATGTGGTAAATGGGTTAAAACCTATAATGGTAATAATAATAATTACTGCAATAATAAATGTATTTTTTACTACTGGAAAAGTTATTTATACTTTAGGACCATTATCAATAACAGAAGAAGGTTTAAGGCTTGCAGGGTTTATGATAATTAGGTTAATCTTTTTAATTATTGGAACATCAGTATTAACATTAACAACATCACCAATAGCCTTAACTGATGGGATAGAAAATTTACTTACCCCCTTAAAGAAGATTGGCGTACCAGCTCATGAGCTGGCAATGATGATGACAATTGCTTTAAGGTTTATACCAACGCTTTTAGATGAAACTGATAAAATAATGAAAGCACAAACTGCAAGAGGTGCTGATTTTGAATCAGGTAATATTATGAAAAGGGCAAAAAGTCTTGTTCCACTTCTTGTACCCCTATTTATTAGCTCATTTAGGAGAGCTGATGAGCTTGCCATGGCCATGGAAGCAAGATGCTACCGTGGAGGAGAGGGAAGGACAAGAATGAAACAGTTAAAGATAGAAAAAGTAGATATAATAGCCATTGTATTTATTATTTTACTTATGGCAATTTCTATATATAGTAGATATATTGTACTTTTTTAGAGGATGACTGAGGATATATGAGAAATATTAAGCTTACTATAGAATATGATGGCACAGGGTATGCAGGATGGCAAGTGCAGAAGAATGCGCTTACAATACAGGAGGTATTAGAAAAGGGAATAGAAAATCTAATAAACCATGATGTATCCCTTACAGGCTCAAGTAGAACAGATGCAGGGGTTCATGCAAAAGGTATGGTAGCAAACTTTAAAACCACATCTAATATTCCTGCTGAAAACTTCCCTGCAGCTATAAATGGCAAACTTCCTAATGATATTGTTATATTAAAAGCTGAAGATGTGGGTATGGAGTTTCACAGTAGATTTGATAGCTTAGGAAAGGTATATTCTTATACCATATTAAACAGGAGATATCCACCAGGGCTATACAGAAATTATGTGGCTCATGTTCCTATTAAACTTAATGTAGAAGGAATGAAAAAAGCATGCAACTTTTTTATAGGGACTCATGACTTCTCCACATTTAAATCCACTGGCAGCTCTGCTAAAACATCTATAAGGACAATAAAAAGCTTGTATATTGAAAATAGCGGCGAAATAATCAAAATATATATAGAAGCAGATGGCTTTTTATATAATATGGTAAGGATAATATCAGGCACTTTAATAGAAGTAGGAATAGGAAAGATAAGATATAACGATATACCTGATATTATAGATAGCAAAGATAGAAAAAGAGCAGGTAAAACTGCACCTGCAAATGGTTTATGCCTAGAATGTGTCAGATACTGATATTTAGTGGCCTCTAGCTTACTAAATTCTTGACACACCAGGCTATATGTATTACAATATAAAATGGTGTAAAAAAGATCCACTAGCCCCGGGTCTTTATATATATCGAAAATTTCAACTTGAAAATAATGCGTTAAAGAATAAGGATAGATTAGAACAGGAGGTAAATCATGAAAACGACATATATTGCAAAGCCTGCACAGATTGAAAGAAAGTGGTATGTTGTAGATGCTGAAGGAAAAACTCTTGGAAGATTGGCAACCCAAATCGCTATGATTTTAAGAGGAAAGAATAAGCCAATCTACACTCCACATGTTGATACAGGTGATTATGTAATAGTTATAAATGCAGAAAAGATAGTTTTAACTGGTAAGAAACTTGATCAAAAAATGTATAGACACCACAGCTTATACCCAGGTGGTTTAAAAGAGACTCCATATAGAAAGCTCATTGCTGAGAAACCAGAATTTGTAATATCTGAAGCCGTAAGAGGCATGCTTCCTAAAGGACCTCTTGGAAGAAAAATGTTAAAGAAATTAAAGGTATACAGGGGACCTGAACACGATAATCAAGCACAACAACCTGAATTCCTTGATATTCAGACAAGCAAATAATGGTGCGGAGGGAGGATAATTATGGCAAAACTACAGTACGCTGGAACAGGTAGAAGAAAGAAGTCAGTAGCAAGGGTAAGATTAGTACCCGGCGAAGGAAACATAACAGTTAACAATAGAAATATTGATGATTATTTTGGTCTTGAAACATTAAGGACTATAGTAAAGCAACCTTTGAATCTTACAGGAACTCTTGATAAATTTGATGTAATTGCAAATGTACATGGAGGCGGATTCACAGGTCAAGCTGGAGCAATACGCCATGGAATTTCAAGAGCACTTTTAAAGGCTGATCAAGATTTAAGATTAGAGCTTAAAAAGGCAGGATTCTTAACAAGAGATCCAAGAATGAAAGAAAGAAAGAAATACGGATTAAAGGGAGCAAGAAGAGCCCCACAATTCTCAAAGAGATAATTGGTGTAAAATCATATATAAAAGAGCTGCAGAGATGCAGCTCTTTTATTTTTTTTGCAATAACCAAAAGCTCTTAATGGTCCTCAACTATTTTACTCATATATAATACTTTAAGGCAAATATGGAAATACTAATTTAGGGTGATGCTATGATGATAAAGAAGCTGAAGACTAAAAAAATTGAGGAATCTGGGAACAAAGCAGAAGAAAAGGATGATAAAAAGGAAAGCGAAAAGGTGGAAGATGGAAAAGAAAAGTTATCATCATCTTTTGATGATAATATATACAAAATTAAAAAGTCATTTGAAAACTGCCCTGATATCATAATGCGAAAGGTATCAATAGGGCAAAACAAGACAGGATACTTTTTATATGTGGCAGGAATGGTTGATACGGATCTTGTTCAAAGAGATTTTATTGCCCCTGTACTGAATATGGGGTACGAAGGTCTGATGAAGGAGGAAAGTCTCGAAAACCTCCCGGTAACTGATATTAGCTTTCCAGTTGATATAAACACCATCATAGACGATGTGCTCCGCGGGAATACCGTGTTTCTGGGAGAAGGCATTGACCATGCAATATCCTGCAACCTTGTATTATTTGCCAAGAGGAGCATAGAAGAGCCCATAGTTGAGAAAAATGTAAAAGGCTCCCATGAAGGATTTGTGGAGAGTCTACTGACAAATATGTCGATGCTCAGGAGGCTTGTTAAAAATACAAGTCTCAAATTTAAAACATTCAAACTTGGAGCAACCACCAACCAGACATGTGCAATTGCTTATATTGAAGGTATTGCGAGTCCGGAGCTTTTATCCATGCTATCTGAAAAAATAAAGAATCTGAATTCAGATGGATTTATAGGTATAGGCTATATTGAGCAATTCATAACGGATCATCCAAATTCACCCTTTCCTCAATATTTATCAACAGAAAGGCCTGACAAGACAATTGCAGCATTACTGGAAGGCAAGTTTGCCATAATGCTTGATGGTACGCCGGTAATGAGCATTGTACCTGTAAACTTTTTTGCCTTTTTCAAAGCTCCTGATGACTATACCTCTAATTGGATGTTCGGGTCATTTATAGGTGCTATTAGGGTATTTGCCGCCATTATAGCTGTATTCCTGCCAGGTCTTTATATATCAGTATTGGCGTTTCATTATTATACAGTACCCTTAAACCTTTTAATATCCCTGGCCGAATCCAGATCAAAAGTTCCCTTCCAGCCATTGATGGAAGCACTTATAATGGAAATAACACTTGAACTTCTCAGGGAGTCCACAATAAGGCTGCCCACCTATATAGGCACGGCAGTAGGCGTGGTGGGCGGTCTGATCATAGGCCAGTCAGCCGTACAGGCAGGACTTGTAAGCAATCTCATGATAATAGTAGTTGCAGTGACTGCCATTGCAAGCTTTGTCATACCATCATATGACATGGGTCTTGCAATCAGGTTTATAAGGTTTATTGTAATGCTTTTTTCAGCCGTCTTCGGAATTATAGGAATCACTACAACTGCATCACTTATAATCGCAAACCTTGTAATTCTTGAATCCCTAGGGCAGCCATATTTTCAGCCTTGGATACCATTAAAGCTTAAGGATTTGAAGGATGCGGTAATAAGGCTTCCCATAAACCTCCATAGAACCCGCCCCGATATTGCCCAACCGGTAGATAAAATAAGGGGGCGTAATAAATGATAGAAGATAGGAGGAATCTGATAAACTCAAAGCAGCTCATGGTACTCATTATTTCTTCAACAGCAGGTGTTGGCATAATATCCCTCCCATATCTTTTGGTTCAGGAGGTCGGCCATAACGGCTGGATTGCCATTCTCCTGTCCGGCATCTCATCAATGATAATGGCGGTTATAGTATTTAAATTATTAGAAAGATATAAAAATAAGTCCATAATAGAGATAAACCTTATATTGTATGGCAAGTATATAGGTATGGCAGTGAATGTATTCTATTTATTGTATTTGACACTTAAGTTGTCCGTAAACTTAAGGATAGCAACAGAAGTAGTCCAGATCACCGTACTCAGGTCTACTCCATCTATCGTACTTACCGTTTTATTTTTTCTATCAACTATTTATATATCATGGTATGGGCTGAAATCCGTATGTAGGTATGGGAATATGATATTTTTAACAATACTTATGGTATTGGTACTTTATATTCTGAGCTTAAATAAAGTAAGGCTTACATTCCTGCTTCCCATAGGAGATATAGAAATTCAAGGACTGCTGGAATCTGTAAAAATAGCAGCTTTCTCATTCTTAGGCTTTGCATATCCGCTGGCAGTATACCCCATGGTAACCGATAAAAAACAATCATTAAAATATACACTGCTGGCATTGATATTTTCTACCGTATTTTTCGGTTTGACAATTGTAATTACTACAGGTTATTTCGGCGAGAATATGCTGAAGCATATGCTTTTTCCTGTTTATACGTTGGCATTATCATTTAGGACGCCAATAATTGAGAGATTAGACCTTCTCTTTTTGGTACTGTGGTTTCCGGCAATGGGCATGACACTTAAAGGATATTTCTTTATTTCCTACTATTGGATAAACAGGCTGCTCAATATTAAAAGAAAGACACTTTCTATACTATTGTTTTCCACAGCAGTTATAATAATTAGCAGAATTCCAAATGATTACAACCAGTCCCTTAAATTCCTTGGATATACCGACAATATAGGAGTCCTCTTTATGTTTGGAATGATAATAATAGGCTACATAATGTCGATGATTAAAGGAGGACACAGCAATTGAAGAGAATACTCACATTAATACTGATGATACTGATATTTCCGCTTATTTTAACAGGGTGCTGGGATCAGAAGATTTATGAACATATAGGGTTTATATTGAATGTAGGCATTGAATCTTCAAAAGATGGCAATATGTTGATAACATTTACTTCACCGGTAGTAGGAGAGGGCGAAGGGGAAACCGGGGTAGAATTGATAGAGGTTACCGGGGGAATATTAAGAGAGGGTAGGCAAAACGCTAGGAACATGTCTTCTAAACAACTCGAATCAGGCAAGCTGCAGCAGTTTTTAATATCATCCGAGCTAGCACAGAAAAGAAATGTACATGATCTCATTGAAATTGCTGAGCGTGACCCAATACTTCCCATACAATGCTGGCTTGTAATAGTAGATGGAAGCCCAAATGAATTAATAAAAGCCGCCGCTAATTTAAAAGAAAAACCGCGGCCTGCCATATATATTAACCAGCTTCTTGAAAATTCTGCAAAGGGTTCAAAGATTCCTGAAACAAGGCTTGCAGATTTTAACATAGAATATTTAGCCCCGGGGTTAGATCCTATGCTGCCTCTTATAAAGCTATCCAATAATCAGGTTATGGTCACAGGTTCCGCACTTTTCTCAAAAGGCAAGATGACAGGCAAGCTAAGTACCAGGCAGTCATTTCTGGCATTAGCAATGATGGGAAGAGCAAGGAAAGCAGGTTTTTCATCCATTGACCCAATCTTCCCTAAAGTATCAGATGATGGGAAAGAGGATATGGCAACTGAGCTTAGAGCCATCAAAAGGAATATAAAAATAAAAATGGTGGATGGCGAGCCTGTTGTCAATATTTATATTAACTTTGCAGGATATATAAGTGAATACGGGTGGGATAGCTTAACCGATCAGGCTGTGCAAAAGGAAATTGAATCATACCTGTCCGAAAGATTGAAGAAGGATTGCATTGAAACTATCAATATACTTCAGCAGGCAAATTGTGATGCAATAGGTATAGGCGATATGATAAGAGCAAAATGCGGGGAATATTGGAAAAGCGTAGATTGGGAAGATGCCTATAGAGATATTGTGATAGATGTAGACGTAAATGTGGATATCAAGCAATTTGGAGTTATTGATTAAATCTTTTCTCCTATGCATATACAGACAGAAAGAAAAGAATAGAATAATATGCATTTACTAGAATATATTTAAAATAGAATTCTATGTAGGGGGAGCATATGAGTCTATTTCAAAAAAAGATAGCTTCTTTAGTGATTGTTATAATATTTATTGTAATTCTTGATACTTCATATAATAGGGTTAAAAAGGCACTTTATATCCCAGGAAGTAATAAAGTTGTAATTATAGATGCAGGCCATGGGGGGATTGACCCTGGGGCAAAGGGAAAGGGTGGGCTTATAGAAAAGGATGTTAACCTTGATATTGCAAAAAAGCTGAAAAGGTTTGTAGAAGAAGGCGGAGGAGTTGCAATAATGATAAGGGAAGAAGATGAAGGTCTTTATTCTCAGGATAGCCCTAACAAAAAAAGAGAGGATATGAAAAATAGAAAGCAGATAATAAAGGACAGTAGTGGAGATATATTTATAAGCATACATATAAATAGCTTCCCCGAATCTAGATATTATGGAGCACAGGTATTTTATTTTAAGAATCAAAAGGAAAGTATGCATCTTGCAAAAATAATGCAGCAAGAGCTAATAAGAGTTTTAAATAGAAACAACGAAAGGGTTGAAAAAAGTACGGAAGATTATTTTATATTAAAGGATAATGAAATACCATCTGTTCTTATAGAGTGCGGTTTTTTATCAAACTCTGAGGAAGAGAAACTACTTCTTATGCCTGAGTATCAAGAAAAAATTGCATTTAGCATATATACAGGTATTATTAGGTTCTTTTCAGAGCCGATGCTAGATGATTTAAGCAACTGATGCATTATATGCATCAGTCTTTTTATTTTGTGGTAAACTTAAGATAAATAATGTAAAAGAAAGGTGATATTTATGGGAGAACTTTTAAAAACCTTTATAATGCCCCATCCTCCTATAATGATAAAAGAAATAGGGGATGGTGAGGAGGAAAAAGTTAAAAAGACAATCAATGGAGCATATGAGATTTCAAAAGAGATTGCAGACTTAAAGCCTGATACAATCATAATTGTGGTTCCTCCTCATGGCCCTGCATTTTCAGATGCAGTATCAATAAATACTGATGAGGTACTTGAAGGCGATTTAGGAAGGTTTGGGCAACCAAACATTAAGTCCCAATATGAATGTGACATGGATATAACCTCAAACATAATAAATAATTCCGAGAGAAACGGCGTACCTGTAGCTGAAATTGATAAATATAAAACAAAACGCTACAACATATCTAACAGATTAGATCATGGTTCACTGGTCCCATTGTATTTTATAAATCAAAATTATAATAATTTTAAGCTAGTTCACATAACATATGGATTCCTGTCGAAGGAGGATCTATATTACTTTGGAAGATTAATTAGAAAATCTGTGGAAGAGACAGACAAAAATGTAGTTTTGGTTGCAAGTGGGGATTTATCTCACAGACTTACCACTGATGCACCTGTAGGGTACTCCAAAGAGGGTAAGAACTTTGATAAATTAATTGTAGATTATCTAAGTAAAAATGATAGCAAAAGTATAATGTACATGGACGATGATTTAGTAGAGGAAGCTGGACAATGTGGATACCGTTCATTTTTAATTATGTTAGGGGCATTAGATGGCTTAAATGCAAAAGGAAAGGTTTTATCTTATGAAGGGCCATTTGGTGTGGGATATTGTACGGCAAGCTATACAATAGAAGGGGAAAAAGAAAGCTTAATAGATTATTACTTTCAAAATAGAAAAAAGCTTTTAGAGAATATAAGAAAAGGCGAAGACCCCTATGTAAGACTTGCAAGGGAAAGCCTAGAATACTATATAAAGCATGAGGAGTTTATGAAAGTCCCTGACGGTATACCAAATGAAATGAATGAAAAAAGGGCAGGCGTTTTTGTATCTATAAAGAAAGATGGAAATTTAAGAGGCTGCATAGGTACAATAGAGCCTGTACAAAAAAGCATTGCAGAAGAGATAATTAAAAATGCTGTTTCTGCTGGGACAGAAGATCCTAGGTTTTATCAAGTTGAAGATAATGAGTTAGACAGTCTTATATATTCAGTGGATATTTTAGGCAAACCAGAGACTGTATATAGCAAAGAAGAATTAAACCCTAAAGATTATGGGGTGATAGTTCGTAGGGGAAGCAGATGCGGGCTTTTATTGCCTAATTTGCCTGGTATAGATGATCCAGATGAGCAGGTTAGTATTGCACTTAAAAAGGCCGGCATAGGTGAATTTGAGGATTACTCAATAGAAAGATTTAAAGTTGTAAGACATGGTAAGGTGAGAAAATGAAAGAGACCATGTATTATAAAAAACTTGAGGATAAAAAGGTTAAATGCTATCTATGCCCTCACAACTGCACAATAGCAGATGGGAAGACAGGCATATGCGGTGTAAGAAAGAATGTAGACGGTATTTTGTATTCTCAAAATTATAATAAAATATCTTCTATTGCAATGGACCCAATTGAGAAAAAACCCTTATATCACTTTTTCCCGGGAAATATAGTATTATCTGTCGGAACAATTGGCTGCAATTTAAACTGCAGTTTTTGTCAGAATTATAGTATATCAAAAGAATATGGAGAGGCTGAAGAGATTACATCAAAAGGACTTGTTAGCATGGCATCATCGCAACATGACAATTTAGGGATTGCATATACCTATAATGAACCATCGATTTGGTATGAATTTGTATATGAAACTGCAAAAGAAGCTAAATGTAATGGACTTAAAAATATACTTGTGACAAATGGATTTATAAGCCAAGAGCCTTTAGAGGCATTGCTTCCATATATAGATGCAATGAATATAGATCTTAAAGGATATTCTAACAAGTATTATAGGGAAATCTGCGGGGGAGAAGTTGAGCCAGTTAAAAGAACTATTGAGATAGCAAGCAGGATGTGTCATGTGGAAATAACTACACTTTTAGTAACAGGTTTAAACGATAATATAAATGATATAGGGGAAATGGCAAAATGGATTTCTAGTATAGATAAAGATATCCCGCTTCACTTCAGCAGATATTTCGGTAGCTACAAATTATATAGAGATCCAACTCCCATAGATACATTATATGCTGCAAGAGATGAGGCAAAAAAGTATCTTAATTATGTATATATCGGTAATGCATATGGTATAGACAATAATACTTATTGTCCTAATTGCAAAAGACTACTAGCTAAAAGAGAAAACGAGGTGTCTTTAGAAGGCATTAATAATGGTAAGTGTATGTATTGTGGACAGGATATAAATATTATATGTGATTAGGATTGCTATAAAATTTTCTATTATATTTAGTAACATTTATATAATGTTATAAATATACTGTAATTGTAGTTATAAATATCAGGAGGTTCAATTAATGCAAAGCGGATTAAATCCGGAGATGCAAATGCATCCAGAAATGCAGATGTATCCATGTAAAAGTTGCCCTTATATGCATCAAGGGTGTCCTTATCATATGTGGGGGGCTAACCCTTCTATGATGTGGAATCCAATGATCCCCACACAAAACATACCGCCTGTAATGTATGGCAAAAGAGATGACATGTCAGGAGTAGATGAGGTAAGTGAGGAAGATTTAATGTATAGGCAGCCTCCGTTTTTCGGGAGACCACCATTTTTCGGAAGGCC
>DIRE01000011.1:28114-35211 GCA_002426575.1 Clostridiaceae bacterium UBA5444
CCATTTTTCCCAGGGCCATTCGCACCAGGACCTTTTTTCCCAGGCCCCACCTTTGGGCCACCATTTTTGACAGGATTTCTTTTAGGAACTCTCATATAAAATAAAAAATGCATCTTTACTAGATGCATTTTTTATTTTGATTAAGTATGTGCCTTAAAATATGGCTTTATGCTAATATATTTTTTCAATGTTTATATCTTTATAATAGGTTTTTAATATTTTATCAAATGGGTATCCTTCCTTTGAAAGATAAGCTGCACCATATTGGCTCATTCCTACACCATGGCCATACCCTCCACCATAGAGTGTAACGTTTTTTAACTTCCCATCTGAATCCTTTTCAATATCAAAAGTAAAGAATGCTGAAGGAAGCATGGATGCATTTTTTAAATCGTCTCCTTTTATCCTATTTATTAAAACGTCTTTATTAGAACCTGTATCAGATTTTCGAGGCCGTATTACATATCGTACATTTAGCTCCTTTATAATCTTATAGGTGCCATTATCTCCAACAATTAAAAGCTCCATTATATTGCCGCCTTTACCCCGTTTAAGAACCTTTATGTCTAAAAGATTACCTATTGGGTTACTAGGTATATCCTTGCTCACAAAACCATCTTTGGTTTTAGTTAATATATAATTTTTTTGATCTTTATATACTAATGGTAAATTTTTTTCAATTGTATTTTCAAGCTCATCTTTTGTAAATGATACCTTCCATCTAAAATATGGAGAGTTAGAATCATAACCTTTAATATCCCAATCTTTATAGAACCTCATTGCATCATCTTCAGAGGATAAATCATATTCTTCTTTATTTAAAAGAAAGTTTTTTACTACAAGGTAAGGCTTATTAGTCCCTGGGAGCTTACCATCACTAGCCCAAATATCTCCCGCATTTGCACCAAAACCATGGGATGTTGAATAATATTTTGCATCTATAAGTGAGCCTTTATATTTCATTACAAGACCATTTGTGCTATTTATGGCTTTAATTGCTTTAGGATCTTCAACACTGTTGTTGTATACCTGGCTCATTGTACTATCGTCAACATGAAAACCATCTTTGGCAAACTTTCCATTTAATAAATCAGATACTGCATAAGTTCTTGCTGCAACAGACTGCGCTTTTAGTGCTTCAAGTCCAAAAGAGGATGGCATCTCGCTTGGCACTACTTGATATAGGTAACTTTCAATTGGGATTTCGTTAATAAGTGTTAATTTGTTTGATACTTTATTTACTTCAAAGTTGCTCCTATAAGTTGGGTTTCCATACCCTCTTTTAAATGAAAGCATCTTTATTATAGAATATTGTTCCTGAGGCAATATATATGTTCTATTTTTAAATGTATATGAGCTGCCGTCTGCATCTATATAAAGTCCATCTTGCGAAGGCTTTATAGTAACATTTGTATTTGCTGGTACGTTTATATATCTATTATCCTTTTTGTCTTCTATTTTAACTGGCTTATCACAAGTAAATTCAACAGAATCGTGAAGAAGAGATTCAAAGTTTGTATTTTTTATGCCTACCCTTATTAAGTCTAATTCATCTTCTCCTGATATTATTATAGTCTTAATTGCCCCTTTATTATCTTTATATACATCCACGTTTTTAGCTCCCACGTGTACAGAAGAAGGAGAAAGGTTTGAAATATCTGTATCATTTATTCTATATACATTAACCCCTTCTGACACAGGAATATTTCCTGAGTATTCAAGCTCTAAAGATTCAGGTGTCTTTGACATTATCTTTTCATTTACTGGCTCAATATATTTTGTAAGTTTTACAATCCTGTTTTTACGATGCTTAAAATCCACAACACCTTTATCTAAATCAATATATTTGTTGTTTGTAGTAAATGTTTCAAGATTTCCATCTATATACATCTCATACTTAAAACCCTTGCCAGAATCCTCTTTACTTACAATTAGACCATGTTCAACATTCTTTACAAATATTACATCTAATTTATATAGGGTAATGAAAATAATAATTAGTAAAAAGGCCATACCTAAAAGTAACCAGAGTAACTTTTTTTGCTTCCTATTGTATTTTTTCAAATCAATACCCTCCCATACACCATATTCCACCACTAATTCCACTAATATTCTAAAAACACCTACTATTATTATATTATATAATAGTTTTGTAGGATAGGGAGGTTTGGTATCTATTTATTTTTTAAATTGTATTTTTATAGTATTTTCAACGATATTCCCAGACTTTGGAATCTTTATCTCTAGCACTCCATTTTCATATATGGCTTCTATTTTTTCATCATCCACTTTAAATGGTAGTTCAACAACCCTGTCAAAAGCCCCAAATAGGCATTCACCTTTTATTTTTTTAAGAGTTTTTTTATCTTGATTTTGGTATTTATCTTTTGATACTCCCTTTATGTTTAATCTATTTGATGTAATTGAAATCTGAACATCTTCAGCAGAAATAAGGCCTGGAATCTCAGCAAGAATCAATAAAAAGCCTTCATTTTCATAAATATCAATTTTTGGCCTCTCAGTGGTTACCACATCGCAAAGTCCATTCCAAAAGTCCTCTCCAACGCTATCAGTAATCACTTTTTTTAAGTACCTTAAATTAGTGTTGGCATTGGTGTTAGCGTTGGTGTTGATATTTTCATTATTTTGATTATTTCTCAAAAGGTTTCCTCCTAGAAATTTATTCTTATTATTAATATACGTAGCGGAGGCGAAAAGGTGCTAGTCATATAAAAGTAAAGAATAGCAGACAAAAAAAGGCATAATTTACTTTTGCAATTAAGTTTATAACCAATATAACGCCAAAAGTACAAAAAAAGGGTAGAAAAAAGATAGATATAGTTGTATAATATGCTAACATGGATTTAGTTATAGGTTCATGTTTTTATGTAGATTTTATTTTACATAAAAATCTATTGTACCTTGAAAGGGGGGTGTACAGACTATGAAAAAAATATTTTCACTTATGTTAACAGTTGTATTAGTTGCTGCTGTATTTGTTGGTTGTGGTGCCAAAACCTATAAGGATGGTAGCTACAAGCAAGAAGGAGAAGTAGACGACCATGGCTGGAAGCCTGAAATTAATATCACTGTAGCAGACGGAAAAATAACAGAAGTTGTATATGATGAGTTTGCAAAGGAAGATAACCACAAGAAGAGTGAGGATGAGGCTTACAAAGAAGCATATTCCGCCCAAGTACCAGGTGCAGACCAAAAGGTAAACTATGAAAAGTTATCAGCAGGTCTTGTAGAAAAACAGGATCCTAGCAAAGTTGATGCTGTTGCAGGTGCTACAACTACAACTAATACTTTCAAAGAATTAGCTAAGAAAGCATTAGAACAAGCAAAATAAATAATAAAAAAGGTCTTTAGGCTAAACAGCTTAAAGGCCTTTTAATATTATTTTTATTTTTTAATTATCATATCAATCACATTTGTAAACCCATCTAGAAGAGATTTAAGCTTTTCTTCAGCATCTTTATTATTCTTTCCTATTACTGAGAAATATATCTTTATCTTTGGTTCTGTTCCTGATGGCCTTATGCTAATTACTGAGCTTTTATCTGTAATTAATTGGAGTACATCAGATTTTGGAAGGTCGCCTACACCTTTTTCGTAGTCTTTAATTTCATTTATATTCTCAAATCCTACTTTTTTAGGGGGGTTGACTCTTAACATTTTCATTATCTTGTTAATGAGTTCGCTTCCTTCTTTGCCTTTCATTACAATGGATTTTAAACTCTCTTTGTAGTATCCATAAGTTTTATATATATTTTCTAATGCTTCATAAATTGTTATTCCTTTTTCCTTATAATATACACCCATTTCTGCGACAAGGGTTGATGCAATTACTGCATCTTTATCTCTGACAAAGGTTCCAGCAAGGTATCCATAACTTTCTTCATATCCAAACAAGAAGGTATTAGAACCTGACTTTTCAAATTCGTCAATTTTATCTCCTATATACTTAAACCCCGTTAATGTATCAATGGTTTTTATGCCATACCCTTCAGCTATCTTTCTTCCTATTTCAGATGTTACTATTGTTTTAATTATTACACCATTGTCTGGAAGAGAATTTCTTTCCTTAAGCTGGGAGAGTATATAATTTACAAGCAGTGCCCCAACTTGATTACCAGTTAAATTTAAATATTTGCCTTCTAAGTCTTTAACACAAATTCCTAGCCTATCGCAATCAGGATCTGTACCAAGTATTAAATCAGGCTCAATCTCTTTTGCCATATCAAGAGCTATATTAAATGCACTTTTCTCCTCAGGATTTGGGGACTTTACAGTGCTAAAATTAGGATCAGGCATCTCTTGCTGAGCAACTACAAATACTTTATTAAAGCCTGCTTCAGCTAAGGACCTTCTAACAGGTTTATTACCAGAGCCATGAAGAGGTGTATATATTATTTTGAATGTATCCTTATGCTTTTCTATTAAATCTTTATTAAGAAGGAGGGATTGAACATCCTTTGTGTATATGCTGTCTATCTCCTCACCTATAACTGCAAATAACCCTTCGCCCTTTGCAGTGTCAAGGTTCTTATATTTAATATGAGAAAAGTCAGAAACATTATTTATCTCTTCAAGTATTTTATCTGCCATGCTAAGGGAAACTTGAGCGCCATCCTCCCAGTACACCTTATACCCATTGTATGCAGCAGGGTTATGGCTTGCAGTGATTACTACTCCAGATATGGCACTTAGCTTTCTTACTGCATAGGAAAGCTCTGGCGTTGGCCTTAAATCATCAAATACATAAGCCTTTATACCATTGCCTGCAAAAACGCTAGCAGCCTCCATGGCAAATTCTCTAGATTTATTTCTGCTATCATATGCAATTACAACCCCACGAAGCTTTGGATTTGATTCAACTTTTTTTATGTAATTTGAAAGCCCCTGAGAAACTTTCCTGACTACATATATATTCATTCTATTTGTTCCTGCACCAATAACTCCCCTTAATCCGCCAGTTCCAAATTCCAAGTCTTTATAGAACCTATCTTCTATTTCCTTTTTATTATCTTTTATTTTAATAAGTTCTTTTTTTGTTACATCATCAATGTATGGACTCGAAAGCCACATTTTGTATTTTTCTAAAAAATCCATAGAATCACGCTCCTATTAAATAATCTTTATGTTAAATATTCTTTACACATAATAGTATATATTAATTTCACAAAAAAAGTATATTAAATACGATATATATATACCTGTAACATAAAATTCGATAAAATATACTATATTATTATAATACCCTTATACCATATGAAATTTACCACTAATTATAGCTATATTGGGGGTGGGATTTTGGTAAATGAAAATAGTATAATAATAAATATTTTAACTGATTACCCAAATGCAGAATATGTACTGAGAAAGTATGGCATAAAGCCTTTTGGGTGAGGTTCTTATTCACATACAAGCATAGGATATGCTGCAGATATGTTAAATATTGATATTAATAGGCTTTTAAGAGAAATAAATGCTGCAATAAGGCGGGGAATATGATTTTCATATTCCCCTTATCTTTGGCAAACAACGGCATAACTTAACCAAAAGGTGGCAGGCATCTTCCAGTTAAGTTATGGCAACCTTTGGCAAAACTAAACCGAAACTGGCAGGCAGTTTTAAGTTGAGCTTTGCCAAAAGTTGCCATAGGACTCTCAGAGGAATTGGTTTTCTCTTGGGAGATTAGATGTACCAGCTGTAGACATTTGTGGGGGCATATGACACTAATGTGAGAACTGACATAAAACGACGTGTATTGACAATGTATTTTTAAGATGATACAATCCTTTTAGAAATATAGTCTGAATTTTCTAAGTTTTCGCAAGGGAGGTGAGTGTGAAATCAAGTATGTAGTATCATAACATATATTATTAGTAAAAAAATTAATCTTGAAAGGGTGTAGAAAAAATGAAAAGATTAAAAAGCAGAAAAATAACAACGATGGTATCGGTTATAACATGTTTATCTATGATTTTCTGTAGTAATGTGCTTGCAGCAGAAAATTATAATGATATTGGAGAAGAAAAGCTTATTGAGATTCAAATATCAGATAATACAAAAATTGCATTACCATCAGAGACAATGCGCCTATTAGAAGAGAACGATATAACCATAGAACAGGTTAAAAGCGAAGCCATGGTAGAAGTAAGCAAATATCTGCTGGATAATGAATTATCGATTAGTGAAGAACCAATTAAAGTTAATCAGCCACTAGTGCATGTTCAGTCATATCCACCTGGATCTACATCAGTAACTTATAGTGGCTCAAACACTGGAAAAGTGTGGGCTAGGATTCCAGCAATAGGATGGAATTATATATACATACCATACAGTTACAATTATACTAAGTGGACTAATACTTTATATAAAATTGAAGATTATGTACTAAACAGCGGCAGTGTTGGTAAAAGTTACTTTAACGGGCCATCGATTGGCACATGGGAGCACTTATATGGAACAGTCAAATATGTTAAATCCTCTTATGGTAAAAATCTTGAGGTAGTTGCAACAGGAAATTTACGTTTTTCAATCCCTATAACGATAAAGGGGATTAAAATACCAATGAACGTTACTACAAAACAGTCTTTTAAATATTTCCATGCAGTATAAACATGGTATTACTATGACTAAAAAGTATATAAAGAACATAAAAAAATCATTAGTAATAGTGCTTTTGTTATCAACTTGGGTTAATAAAGTGACTACAGTTGGTGGTGGAGGGAATGGAACTTTAATAGCTAATGAAATAGGATTTCCATCTGGTTGGTTAACTATATACTCTACTGAAGCTTCAAGGAATGTATTTTCTTTATTATTTGAGGGTAATGAAGGAGTAGCCATAGGAATAGGTCCTTTACTAGTTAGTGTTGTTATGGTAGATTTCCTTATAGAGGTTATCAAGAAGATAATTAATAGCGTTAAAAAAAGTAGGGAAAGTAAATAACTATATATGCTTGTTTTGTTTAAAGGTAATTCTAGTTAATAATAGGGATGTAGTTCAAACTGTTTTATTACAGGAGGCTTCATCTCTTTTTTGTTTGGATTTTTGGTAAACAACGGCAAAACTAAATCAAAAACTG
>DIRE01000011.1:35392-47788 GCA_002426575.1 Clostridiaceae bacterium UBA5444
TAAATCAAAAACTGGCAGGCAGTTTTAAGTTGAGTTTTGCCAAGGATTGTCAGGGAATTAACTCTCCCCAACGACTTTTGTAGAAAGTTTAACAAAATAATAATAAGGATTGGTACATTAGGGGTAATATATAGTATAATGGAAGAATAGTTTTATTTTTTGAAACTCATAAATAATTATTAAGTTAACGATATATAGAGAATCAATATCTTTTCTCTATATAGATAAATAATGGAGGGATTATTATGGCAAAGATAAATTTTACTGAAACAGTGCTTAGAGATGCAAATCAGTCACTAATTGCAACAAGGATGCCTCTATCACAAATGATTCCTATCCTTGAGAAAATAAATCAAGCAGGATATTATTCCATAGAGGCATGGGGCGGAGCCACCTTCGATTCATGCTTAAGGTTCTTAGATGAAGATCCATGGGTTAGGCTTAAAACAATAAAAAGCTATATGGGCAATACTAAAATACAGATGCTTCTAAGAGGGCAAAATGTTTTAGGATACAAGCATTATTCAGATGATACCGTTAGAAGGTTTGTTGAAAAATCAGTGGTTAACGGAGTAGACATAATAAGAATATTTGATGCTTTAAATGACCCAGAAAATCTTGAGACTGCAATAAAAGCTACTAAAGAGATGGGTGCACATGCTCAAGGTACAATATCATATACTGTAAGCCCCGTTCATAACACAAAACACTTTATAAAATTAGCAAAAGAGTTAAAACAAATGGGAGTAGACTCTATATGCATTAAAGATATGTCTGGGCTTATACTTCCAAACACATGCTATGAGCTTGTTAAATCTCTTAAAGATGAGGTAGGACTTCCAGTATATCTTCACTCTCACTGCACAACTGGAGTTGCTCAGATGAGCTATCTAGAAGCTATGAGAGCAGGGGTTGATGGAATAGATACGGCAATTGCTCCATTCTCTACAGGAACAAGCCAGCCTACTACAGAGTCAATGTATTATGCAGCAGTTAATATGGGACTTGATACAGGACTTAATATTGATACAATAAACAGCATTAGTGAATACTTTAGTGGAATAAAAGATGAGGCCTTAAAGTCTGGACTTTTAGATCCAAAAGTTTTAGCTGTTGACACAAAAGCTTTAAAATATCAGGTTCCAGGCGGAATGCTTTCGAACATGATTTCACAACTAAAGCAGCAGAATGCATTAGATAGGCTTCCTGAAGTTCTTCGTGAGATTCCAAATGTTAGAAAGGATTTAGGATATCCTCCACTTGTTACTCCAACAAGCCAGATAGTTGGAACTCAGTCGGTTCTAAATGTAATTACTGGTGAGAGATACAAGATGGTAATAAAAGAAGTTAAGGCATATTTAAAAGGCGAATATGGTAAAGCACCAGGACATATTGATGAGGAATTTAGAAAGTCAATATTAAAAGATGATAAGCCATATAAGGGAAGATATGCAGCAACCCTCAAACCTGAATTTGAAGAGGCAAAGAAAGAGCTTGGTACTCTTGCTCAAAGTGATGAGGATGTACTTTCATACCTTATATTCCCTCAGGTTGCAAAACCATTTCTTGAAAAGAGAAAAGAAAAGTTTTTCAAGAATGTATATAAAGAAGTAGATGTAGAACCAGTATAAAGATTTATACAAAAAAGCTGTTGTGCTTGCAAAAGCACAGCAGCTTTTTTGTGTTAAATACTGATGCCTGCTTTTTTAAAACCACTGCTTATTTTATAGAACCAGTGGTATATAAAGTGTTACAAAGTTGAGAAATATTTATGAATATTTAGACAAGTTAAGGAATAATACAGCAGTGATACAGTGCAAACATAGTAGTATAACAGATACAACACAGGCAAAAATATATTGAAAATAGTAGCATAAAGCTATTGATACAGATAAAAAAATGTATTATAATAGGTTCGTAGAATAACAGAGCATACAAAAGGGAGGCATTGTGATGAAACATTTAGAATGGAATGATTTTGTAGAAGGTAACTGGACAGAAGATATAGATGTAAGGGATTTTATACAAAAAAACTATACATTGTATGATGGAGATTCCTCATTCTTAGAAGGAGCTTCAGAGAAGACAAAAAAGGTTTGGAGTAAGGCTGAAGATTTATTAAGAGAAGAATTAAAAAAAGGTGTTTTAGATATTGATACTAAAACCGTATCAGGTGTAAATGCTTATAAGCCTGGATATATAGACAAAGAAAATGAAGTAATAGTTGGACTTCAAACTGATGCTCCACTTAAGAGAATAGTAAATCCTTGGGGCGGAATAAGAATGGCAACTCAGGCAGCAGAAGCATATGGATATGAGGTTGACAAAAAAATCGTTGATATATTTACAAAGTATAGGAAGACCCATAACCAAGGAGTATTTGATGCATATACAGACGAGATGAGACTTGCAAGAAATGTTTCAATAATCACAGGACTCCCTGATGCATATGGAAGAGGAAGAATAATAGGAGACTATAGAAGGATTCCTCTATATGGTATGGATTATCTTATAGAAAAGAAAATTGCAGACAAAAAAGCTTTATTAGGACCTATGGTAGAGGAAACTATAAGGCGTAGAGAAGAATTAACAGAAGAGATACATGCCCTAGGGGAAATAAAAGATATGGCTTTATCTTATGGATATGATATATCAAAGCCTGCAAAGGATGCTAAAGAGGCAACTCAAGGTGTATATTTTGGATATTTAGCAGCAATTAAACAGCAAAATGGTGCTGCAATGTCTATTGGAAGGGTTAGCACATTCCTTGATATATACATTGAAAGAGATATTAAAAGAGGAATACTGACTGAAAAAGGAGCTCAAGAGCTTGTTGACCAGCTTATAATAAAATTAAGGCTTGCAAGACATTTAAGAATACCTGAATATAATGATCTATTTGCAGGAGATCCAACATGGGTTACAGAGTCAATTGGAGGAGTAGGTGTTGATGGAAGACCTCTTGTTACTAAAAACAGTTTTAGGTTTCTTCATACACTAATAAACCTTGGATCTGCACCAGAACCAAATATGACTATTCTCTGGTCACAAAAATTACCAGAAGGCTTTAAAAAGTTCTGTGCAGAGATTTCAATTAGGACAGACTCAATACAGTATGAAAACGATGATGTAATGAGGCCTATATATGGAGATGACTATGGAATTGCTTGCTGCGTATCAGCCATGAAAATAGGAAAGCAGATGCAGTTCTTCGGAGCAAGGGCAAACCTTGCAAAAGCACTTCTCTACTCAATAAACGGAGGAGTAGATGAAAAGAAACTAAAACAAGTAGGACCAAAAGTTAAGATTACTGAAGGCGAATACCTAGACTATGATGAGGTAATGAAAAATTACGAAGAGACTTTAAAGTGGCTTGCAGGACTTTATGTAAACACAATGAATGTAATACACTACATGCATGATAAGTATGCATATGAATCAGCACAAATGGCACTTCATGATACTAATGTTGAAAGAATGATGGCATTTGGTATTGCAGGACTTTCAGTTGTTGCAGATTCATTAAGCGCAATAAAGTATGCAAAAGTTAAACCAATTAGAGAAAATGGAATAGCAGTTGATTTTGAAATAGAAGGCGACTACCCTCGTTATGGAAATGATGATGATAGGGTTGATAAAATAGCTATAGAAATTATTAACAAGTTTATGGCAGAGCTTAAGAAACATGAAGCTTACAGAAATGCTCACCACACAATGTCAATATTAACAATAACATCAAATGTTGTATATGGTAAAAAGACTGGTTCAACCCCTGATGGAAGAAAAGCTGGAGAACCACTTGCACCAGGCGCTAACCCAATGCATGGAAGGGATTTAAGCGGAGCCTTAGCTTCTCTTAACTCAGTAGCTAAGATACCATATTGCAGCTGCATGGATGGAATATCAAACACATTTACAATTGTTCCTAACGCATTAGGAGAAGATATGGGCAATAGGGTGGATAATTTAGTTGGAATACTTGATGGATACTTTGCACAAGATGCTCATCACTTAAATGTAAATGTATTAAACAGAGAAAAGCTAGAAGATGCAATGGAACACCCAGATAAATATCCATCTTTAACAATAAGAGTTTCAGGATATGCAGTAAACTTTAATAGATTATCAAAAGAACAACAGCTTGAGGTTGTAAGGAGAACATTCCACGAAAGGATGTAATTTTATGATTGTAGGTAGAATTCATTCAATTGAAACTTTAGGATTAGTTGATGGACCAGGAATAAGAGTTGTGGTTTTTATGCAGGGCTGCATGCTTAGATGTGCCTATTGCCATAATCCTGATACGTGGAACAAAAACGGCGGAACAGAAATTACAGCAGAAGAGCTATTAAATAAGGTTAAAAGATACAAGGGCTACTTTAAATCTTCCGGAGGGGGAGTGACTCTCTCCGGAGGAGATCCCCTCATTCAAAGTGAATTCGTAGCTGAATTCTTTAAGATGTGCAGGGAGGAAGGAATCAATACTGCTCTTGACACATCAGGATATGGTTATGGTGATTATGATGAAGTGCTAAAGTATACAGATCTTATTTTACTTGATATAAAGCATGTTGAAGAAAGTAGGCATAAACAAATAACAGGCAAAGGAAGAGAAGGATTTTTAAAATTCCTAAGCGCAGCTCAAAAGAACAATAACAAGATATGGATAAGACATGTTGTAGTTCCAGGATTAACAGATAGTGAAGATAATATAAGAAGACTTGGAAAATATATAAATACAATATCAAATGTAGAAAAAGTTCAGCTACTGCCTTATCACACTCAAGGTGTAGACAAGTATAAAGATTTAAATATTCCCTACAGACTTGAAGGCGTACCAGCTCTAGAAAGAGAAAAACTTGATAAACTATATTTAGTATTAGACGAAGCAATGGGAAAGCTGCCAAGAACAAAAAAAGCTGCAGAGAGCCATTCTTTAAACGATGTAGGTTAATATATAAAATAACATGGGATATTACGCCCATGTTATTTTTTTAATATCGCAAGAAATAGATAGAAAAGATTAGCAAAGTAGAGGTAACAGCATTAAATTAATGCTGCTTGTGCATCTTGATTTGCAGAAAGCATTTGAAATATTCACAAAAGTAAGTTATCATGTATTTGAGAGAAACAAATTTTTTTAAATACTTATTCCATTCAATGCAATAAGTATTTAGATATATATTTAAAATACCATTTATATGTATAACAAATTATAGAACAGGTATTGAATAATAAATACTTATTCCAGTGAGGGGAGAAAGGTAGGGAATATGAGCAAACTTAGAAAAGTCAATCAGGAAAATTTAAAGGATATGAATAGCCAAATAATATTAAATTGTATACGTAAATACAAAGAAATTTCTAGAATAGATTTAGCAGCCTATACAAGGCTTAGTCCAACAACTATATCATCAATTGTTTCGGAGCTAATATCAAAGGGTATGGTAACTGAACTAGGAATAGGCGAATCAAGCGGCGGCAGAAGACCAGTAATGGTTGGAATAAACCCAGATGCAAAGTATGTAATATCAATAATGCTAACCCCCAAAGGAGCAACGTATGCTCTTATAAACTTAAAATGTCAAATAGTTGAGCAAAACCATATAGATTGTAAGGCTAACGGTGAAAGCATAGTCAAAGATACATTGATAAACTGCATTGACGATATATTTAGACAGTTTCCTAAATGCAAAGAAAAAGTTTGCGGTATAGGAATTAGTATACCAGGAGTAATTGATCGCAAAAACGGGAAGGTGTTCTTCTCATCCACTCTTCATTTAAGAGATTTTGATATGGCCTCAATAATTAAAGATTATACAGGCATAAAATGTTTTATATTTAAGGATACTGATTCATTAATACTAGGGGAGTATAATTTTGGAACATGTAATAGATATTCTAACTTTATATATATAATAGTTGAAAATGGTGTAGGTATGTCATATATACATTCTGGTAAATTGTTTAATCCGAGTTTCGTAGGAGGACTTGAGCTTGGACATTTAACAATTGATTCAAATGGAGCTAGGTGCAGATGTGGTAATACGGGATGCTTAGGAACTGTTGTATCAGAAGAGCCGGCTATAAAAAGGTTAGAAAAGCTTATTAAAAAAGGATATGAAAGTGAGGTACAAGACACGAAAGGAATACATCTTAGCGATATTGTAGCTATGTCAAATAGAGGAGATAAAGCTGCACTTTACGTTTTAGAAGAACAAGCAAGGCTATTAGGGATTGGGGTTGCTAATGTTATGAATATGTTTAACCCTGAGATGATAGTAATAGGAGGTTCTTTAAACAAATGTAAATGGAACTTTTTAGAGCAGCTTATAAATGTGGTAAAAGATAGAGCCTTAGATACTTATAGCAGCACTGCAGAGATAAGGTTTGCAGAACTTGGGGAAGAATCAGCACTTCTTGGAATGGCTAATGAAATATATGAAAATAAGATATTTAGAGCTCTAGAGCTTTAACATGTAGGCATTAGAGTTTTAAAAATATAAAAACCATTAATAAAGGAGGAGCATTAATGAAAAGGGTAAAGTTTATAAGCTTAACAATCTGTTTAGCACTTCTAGTTGGTATGCTTGCTGGGTGTTCTAATACCGATGGCAACAAGGATAATAAAGAGGGCAGCGCAGAGGAAAAAAAGGTTACTATTACTTATTGGCAGCATAGTAGTCAGGCAAGGGATGATATGATGAAAACTCTTGCATATGAGTTTATGCAGGAAAACCAAGATATAACTATTAAGATGGAGTTTATACCTGAGGCAGATTATTCTACAAAACTAATATCATCTTTAGCTACAGATGCAGCACCTGATGTATTTCAGGTTCAATCTGGTATGATACCAAGATTGGTGAAAGCCGGATCAATTCAGCCTCTAGACGGAGAAATATTATCCACTGACAACATAGCTAACGACTTTGTACCTGCAAGTGTAGACGCACTTCAAGTAGATGGCAAATATTATGGATTGCCTACAGACCTTCAAACTATAGTGCTTTACTGGAATAAAGATTTAGCAAAAGAAGCTAATCTTGATGCTGAAAAAGGACCTCAAACATGGGACGAGCTTTTGGATTGGGCTAAAAAACTTACAAAGTTTGAAAATGGTAAGATGGTTCAATCAGGATGGGGAGAAAAAGGATATGCACCAGAGGTTGAAGCATTCATAGCTCAAAATGGTGGAAAAATGGTAGACGATAGCGGAAAATTTGTTTTCGCTGATGATCCTAAATCAGTAGAAGCAATTAAATTTGTGGTTGATGCATATAAGAATGATAAGGTTTATGATGTAGAATTTATGAAGAACTGGGCAGGGTTTAGGCAAGGAAAGGTTGCTATTATGCTAGGTCATCCTGCAATGCTTGGAAACTTAAAACAAACTGCACCAAACGTTAATTTGGGAATTGGACTAATTCCTGCAAAAGAAGATAAACACACAACAGCGGTAACATCTTGGTCATATACTATATCCAAGAAAGCAGAATCTAAAGCAGCTACAAAATGGATTGAGTATTTAACAAGCCCAGAAGTTGAGAAAAGATGGACAGAGCAAACGGGAGAACTTCCTGCAAGGAAAGAGCTTTTAAATGATGAGGAACTAGTAAAAGATGAACAATTAAAGATATTATTATCTTCACTTAATGATTCAGTAGTTGGAAATTTACAGCTAGCTTCAACCTATAAAATATGGGGTGATGGTTATCAGAAGCTTATATTAACTGACGATCCTTTTGAAGATACATTAAAAAAGATACAGGATGAACTAAATGCAGAGATAAGCAAGGATCTATAACAATTTAATTTATGGAGGGGTATTTCCCCTCCACAAAATTTTAGGTGGTGAATGTATGAGCAGCACTAGTAATATAGACATAATGCCTATTGAAAATAAAAAACCAAATAAAACAAAAAAGAAGATTAATACCATGAAGTTGGTACCATATATTTTCATAGGGCCTGCAGTTATCTATTTAGCTATAGTAACAATAATACCAGCTATTATGGCACTGCCAATAAGCTTTACCGATTGGAGTGCCTTAACTCCTACAAAGCATTTTATAGGAGTTGAGAACTATATACGACTATTTTCTGATGAACAATTTATGCAATCTATAATAGTTATGGCTAAATTTTTCATATCTGTTCCTATAATAATGGGAGTTGGACTTTTAATTGCATTATTACTTAATAACAAGATAAAAGGAATGACAGCTTTCAGGGTTATATATTATTCACCAGTAATAACCTCTACAATTGCAGCAGCAATATTATTTGATTGGTTTTACCAGCCTACATTTGGATTATTTAACAGTATATTAAATTCTATAGGCTTGTCCGGTATTGGGTGGATATCTGATGCTAATACAGCGGTTCTGTCAGTTATAATTTTTAGAGTATGGAAGGGTGCTGGGGCTGCAATGCTTATATATTTGGCGGGTCTTCAAGATGTGCCTGAAGCTCTATTAGAAGCTGCAGATATTGACGGCGCCTCCTGGTGGCAAAAGTTTCGTTACATAACTTTTCCAATGCTGAGGCCTGCTAATGTTTATCTTCTAATAACACAAATAATAAGTGTATTTATGATATTCCAAGAAACATATATGCTTCAAGGACCATTAAAGAGCACATATACTGTTGTTAACTATATATATGATAAGGGATTCCAAAGCTCTGAAATGGGATACGCTAGTGCAATGTCATTCGTATTATTTATAGTTATTTTTATAATTACATTAATACAACACAAATATTTAAAAGTGGATGAAGGTTAGGGGGGAGAAAGTATGAATAAAAAAACAAAGACTAAAAATATTATCTTATTTACTGTATTATGTCTCGGTTCCCTGTTTGTAGTTGTACCATTTGTATGGATGATACTTTCTTCCTTTAAGAGCATAGATGAATTTTATCTAATGCCTCCAAAGATATTGCCTAGGGAGTTTTCAATGGATAACTTTAATGAACTATTTAAGAGGGCTAACTTTGGAAAGTACTATGTGAACAGCTTGTTTGTTACAACTATTCAGGTACTGCTTAATATAGTTATTGTTACTTTAGCTGGCTATGGCTTTGCTAAGTATGAATTTCCAGGAAAGGATTTTATATTCACGGTAATATTATCTACCACAATGATTCCGTGGGTTGCTACAATAATACCTCTTTATATTATGACATATAAGGTTGGCGCTGTAGATACTTATTTTGGCCTTGTTTTTCCAGGGATTGCAGATGCATTTAGTATATTTTTGGCGAAAAATTTTATGACTACAATACCAACAGCATTAATTGAGGCAGCTAGGATTGATGGTGCTGGAGAGTTTAAAATATTTGGAAGGCTTATATTGCCTCTTACAAAACCCATAATTTCAGTTATTACTATTAATAAATTTATCAGTAGTTGGAACGCATTTCAGTGGCCTTTACTTGTTGTAAGCAGTGATGAGATTAGGACACTTCCACTTGCTATTGCGAAGTTTTCTAGCCAATATAATGACGCATACAATTTAAAGATGGCGTCAGCTACTCTTGCCATAATACCTGTTTTAATTGTTTATATAGCTTTTCAAAAGTACTTTGTATCTGGCATATCCTTGTCAGGAATCAAGGAGTGATAAATTTGAAAAGAGTGGATTATCACTTGCACAGTACCTTCTCTGATGGAGAAGGCTCATATAAGCAGATAATAGATAGAGCAAAAAAGCTAGGGCTATATGGCATAGCAATAACTGATCATTTTGATGCTTATGATGAAAACAAAAGAACTAGCTCTATTACTGAAGAAGAACTATTTAATCATTTTGATAACATTAGATATTATGGACAGAAAATAGGACAGAGGGTTTTATGTGGTATTGAGACATGTACTGATTTTGATGGCAATTTAAGATTAAGTGAAGAAGTAATTAAAAACGCTGATATCATAATTACGAGCCCCCACTATGTTGAGTATGATGGAAAGCTTATACAAGGAAAATTCTATGATAAAGATTATTGGGAAAGGTATAAAGAGAAGGTAATAAATATGGCAAGGGGCAAGGGGGATATACTCGGACATTGTGAAGGGTATCTTCCTCATGAAAAGCTCCTTATCCCTAATACAACAACTTTTGAGCAGAGACAGCAATTATCAATGAAAATTGCAGATAGGTTTTTTGATAATCAATATATAGAAAGATTTATAGGAGCACTTAAAGAGTCAGGAAAGGCTGTTGAGCTTCATTGCATTACTCATACTCCAAGAGAGTGGGTAATAGAAAAACTATTTGAAGCAAAAATACCTGTGAGTATTGGCAGTGATTCTCATACTCTATCTCAGGTAGGAGACATTGATTGGGCAATTAATATTCTAAATAAATATAATGCAGGGTATTTACAATTTATAAAGTGAGTAAACTTCTTCAAACAAAAGTTAATCACTTGAGGAGGGATAAAGTGTTAAGAATAGCGATGGTTGGTGCTGGTACTATGGGACAGGTTCACTCCAACAGTTATATTAATATAAAAGGTGGAAAACTTATTGCTATATGTGATATACAGGAAGAAAAAGCTAAAAAGCTTGCAGATATTCATTGCGCAGCTTATTATGTTAATTTTGATGAAATGTTAAAGAATGAAGATATAGATGTTGTGGATATATGTCTGCCCACATATATGCACAAGGAGTTTGTATTAAAGTCTATAGAAAATAATAAAAATGTGTTTTGCGAGAAGCCTATAGCTTTGAATGTAGGAGACGCAGAAGAAATGGTGGAATCCGCTAGAGAAAAAGGAGTTAAATTTTCGGTAGGCCATGTTGTAAGATTTTTTCCAGCTTATGAGGCGGCTATAAGAACTATAGAATCTGGAAAGATTGGTACACCAAAACTTATAAGAACAACAAGGACAGGCTCTTATCCTTCATGGGGCTGGAGGGATTGGTATGGTAATTATGATTTAAGTGGGGGCCCTTTGCTTGACCTTATAATACATGATTTTGATTGGATAAGGCATAACTTCGGAGATGTGGAGAGGGTATATGCAAAATCTTTAGGAAACAGAAAACATGGTCAGGACCACTGCTTAGTTACTCTAAGGCTTAAAAATGGAGCTATTGTGCATAGCGAAGGAAGCTGGGCATATCCATCTGGATCCATGTTTGGCACAACTTTTGAGATTGTTGGCACGGATGGACAGATAGAGTATGACAGCAGAGAAAGCTCGCCAATTAAAAAGCATATAAAAGATAAAGAAGGCTCAAAGATCGTTATGGAAAGTCCTTTACCTGCAGACGAAGAACCTTATACTAAGGAGATACAAGAATTTATAGATAGTATTATTGAAGGCAGAAAACCTAAGATTTCCGGGGAAGATGCAATAAAAGCACTTAAAATATCCCTTGCAGCTATAGAATCTTCCAAAACCGGAGAAGCTGTTGTAATTGGGGGTGGAAAGTAATGAAAAATATAAAGATTGGAGTTATAAGTTTTGAGCATATGCATGCACTTAGCTATACATCTGCACTTAAAGATATAGAAGGCGTAGAGCTTATAGGAATAGCAGACAGTGATAGCTATAGGGGAACAGAAATGGCCGCCAAATTTGATACAAAATATTATAAGGATTACAAAGAAATGCTCAAAACCGATGTGGATGGGGTAATAGTTTGTACAAATAATATGCTTCATGCCCAAGTGGTGGTTGGTGCTGCAAATGCCCAAAAGGATATATTGGTTGAAAAGCCGTTTTCCGTGAATTATGAAAGTGCGGAAATAATGCTTAATGCCTGCAAGAAAAATGATGTTAATATAATGACTGCATTTCCACTTAGATTCAATCAGGCAGTAATAAATGGCAAGAAGGCTATTGATAACGGAGAAATAGGAAAAATACTTTCCATAACAGGTATAAACCATGGGAAAATTCCATCAGGATGGTTTTTAGATAAAAACCTTTCAGGAGGCGGTTGTGTAATGGATCATACAGTTCATATTGCAGATCTTATGAGATGGTTTACGCAAAGCGAAGTAAAAAGTGTATATGCAGAATCAGGTGCCCTTATACATAACAAGGGTATAGATGATTGTGGAATTTTAAATGTTGAATTTGAAAATGGCGTATTTGCAACCATAGATACAAGCTGGGCTCACCATGATAATTATAGAATATGGCCAGAAATTTATATGGAGATTGTAGGTACGGAAGGAGTAATTACAATTGATGCATTTAAACAAAGCGAGGAGGTGTATTCTAAAGATTCTATATATGATGACCCATGGGGAAGCGATGGTGATGCAGACCTTATAAGGGAATTCGTTGATGTTATAAGGGAGAGAAGGAAACCCCTAGTTACTGGACTTGATGGAGCAAGGGCTATGGAGATTGCACTTGCTGCATACAAGTCAT
>DIRE01000064.1:0-24978 GCA_002426575.1 Clostridiaceae bacterium UBA5444
TTTAGAGAAAAATAGGCATTTTGGAGCAGCAAAAAGTCAATTCAACATACCCGGTTTAAAAACCAACAGCTATTTAAAATATAGCATTTTATTTAGGTGAAAGGTATTGCCTATGTATTGATTTTTTTATACACTGTATGTATAATAACTATAAATATTTGCAAAATAAGAAAAATATATAATTAATCTTGCTATATCAATGGCATTTTGCATTAAGGTACTTGCTTTGTCATGTTTTATTAAAGAAGGGGAAAATATATTAATTATAGTATTCTCTTTTTATATGAGGGAGAGGACGAAATGTGTAAAAATGTACTTAATGTAACATCAGAAATAGGAAAGTTAGAGGCAGTACTGTTACATAGACCAGGCAGAGAAATTGAAAATCTTGTGCCCGAATACCTTGAAAGACTTTTATTTGATGATATTCCATACCTTAAAGTGGCACAAAAGGAACATGATATTTTTGCAGGAGTTTTAAGAAAAAATGGTGTAGAGGTATGCTATGTTGAAAAACTAATGGAAGAGGTTATACAAGATCAGAATATAAAAGAAGATTTTGTTACCCAATTTTTAGATGAGAGTGACATAGAAACGCAAGAGATTAAAAGTGTCTTATATGAATATCTAATAGAAAAGGATACTAATGATTTAGTTGATACAGTTATTGCAGGTGTGAGGAAAAGCGATTTGCCAGAGGACAAAACAAGAGGGATTAAAGAGGTAGATAAAGATAAGTATCATTTCTTTATAGATCCAATGCCAAACCTTTATTTTACAAGAGATATTGGTGCAGTTATAGGTAATGGAATAACCATAAATAAAATGAAAACTGCAGCAAGAAAAAGGGAAACATTATTTACAAAATTTATATATGAAAATCATCCAATGTTTAAACAAAATGGGACTAAACTATTGTATGATAGGGATATGCCTTATACCATAGAAGGAGGGGATGAGCTTGTACTTAGCAATGAGGTTGTTGCTATAGGCTCAAGTGCTAGAACAAGCAAAGAGGCAATAGAAACTGTGGCAAAGAATTTATTTAAGGAGAAAGGCTTTAAAAAGGTATTGATGTTTGATATACCTAAATGTAGGGCATTTATGCACTTAGATACAGTATTTACAATGGTAGACTATGATAAGTTTACTATACATCCTGGCATACTAGAGCCAATGGAGGTATACACCATAACCCCTGCAGGTGAGGATCAGATTGATATATCTTATGATACCAATACCCCTGAAAATATATTAAAAGAGGCCCTCCACCTAAGCGAGGTTGACCTTATAATATGCGGAGGAGGAGATCCTATAGTAGCTGCAAGGGAGCAATGGAATGATGGATCTAATACTCTTGCAATAGCACCAGGTGTAGTAATCACCTATGAAAGAAACTACGTATCTAATGAGCTTTTAGAAAAGCATGGTGCAAAGGTTATTACAATGCCAAGCTCTGAGCTTTCAAGAGGCAGGGGAGGCCCTAGATGTATGAGCATGCCCCTAATTAGAAAAGATATAGAATAATGGCTATGTTAGTACAGTGCTGACGTCAGGATATGTTGAATTTACTTTTTGCAGCGACTTTAATGCCTATTTTTATCAACTTTATTTATTTCGAAAAAAATAGGCATTTTGGAGCAGCAAAAAGTAAATTCAACATATCCGGTTTAAAAGCTAACAGTGACTTAAAACGTAGCTAAAATAATATATAAATAAGAGGAGGACTAAAGAATGCCTGTTAATATGAAAGGGAAGTCATTACTTACAATTGAACAACTTACTCCTTATGAGTTTGAGTATCTGCTGGATTTAGCTGATGATTTAAAGGCTAAAAAGAGGGCTGGTATAAAAGGGAACTTGCTTGAGGGCAAAAATATTGCATTGATATTTGAGAAGGCATCAACGAGAACTAGATGTTCTTTTGTTGTAGCCTGCTATGATGAAGGAGCCCATCCTGAGTATTTAGGAAAAGGGGACATACAGCTTGGTAAAAAAGAGACTGTAAAAGATACTGCAAGGGTTCTTGGAAGAATGTTTGACGGAATAGAATTTAGAGGATTTAAACAAGATACGGTAGAATGTTTAGCAGAGTATTCAGGGGTTCCTGTATGGAATGGACTTACAGATTATGCCCATCCAACACAAATACTTGCAGACTTTATGACTATTAGAGAGAAATTCGGCAGAAATATTAAAGGAAGAAAACTAGTATTCATGGGGGATGGCAGAAACAATATGGCAAACTCCCTTATGATGGGATGTGCAAAAATGGGAATGAATTATGTAAACTGTGCTCCAAAAGAACTTTTGCCATCAGGAGATTTAATAGAGAGAGCTAAAAGAATAGCCATGGAAAATGGCGGAACGATAGAGTTTATAAGTAACCCTAAAGAGGCTGTTGTAGGCGCTGATGTTTTATATACGGATGTATGGGTTTCTATGGGAGAAGAAGAAGAGACACAAAAAAGGATAGAACTTCTAAGACCATACAAGGTTACAATGGATCTTATTAAAGCAACAGGGAATGAAGAAGTTATATTCATGCATTGCCTGCCAGCATTTCATAATGAAGATACAGATGTATCCTCTAAAAACCCTGATATAATGGAAGTCTCAGAGGAAGTATTTGAAAGCAGACATTCTGTTGTTTTCGACGAGGCAGAAAATAGGATGCACACCATAAAAGCAGCTATGGTTGCAACGCTAGCATAACTTAACTGAAAGGTGGCAAGCACTTTCTAATTAAGCTATGGCAATTTTAACCATAACTCAACTAAAAAGTGCCTGCCACTTTCTGATTGATTTTTGGTAACTTTTAGCTATTATGGGTATATTAATTACCTTACAAGGTGGGATAGTATGCAAAAAAGAATAGTGATTGCACTTGGCGGAAATGCTATACAGGATGCAGGAAAGCCTGCTACAGCAGGTGTCCAGCTTATGGCATGCAGAAAAACTGCAGTAAGCATAGTAGATATAATAGAAAAGGGGTATGATGTGGTTTTAGCCCATGGAAATGGACCTCAGGTTGGAAATATACTTCTCCAAAATGAAGCTTCAGACAGTGATAGAACCCCTGCAATGCCATTTGATGTATGCGGTGCAATGAGTCAAGGGGAGATAGGTTACTGGCTTCAGCAATCTATTGGAGATGAGATTAGAAAAAGGGGAATAGACAAGAATGTGTGCACAGTTATAACTCAAGTTGTAGTAGACAAGGATGATGATGCTTTTAAAAATCCCACAAAACCTGTTGGCCCATTTTATACAAAAGAACAAAGTGAGACAGTATCAAAAGAAAAGGGATATGTGATGAAGGAAGATGCGGGACGAGGATATAGAAGGGTTGTTGCCTCTCCTGAACCTATTGATGTTGTTGAAAAGGAACCCATAAAAAGGCTTGTAGAAAGCGGGGTATTAACAATTGCAGTAGGGGGCGGGGGAATACCTGTGGTACATAATTGTGATGGCACATTAAAAGGAGTTCCTGCAGTTATAGATAAAGACCTTGCTTCTGAAAAACTTGCAGAAATACTTGATGCAGATATACTGATGATATTAACTGCTGTAGAGCAGGTTTCGCTTAACTATAATAAACCAAACCAGGTTAATTTATCATCTATAACAACAGATGAGGCATTAGAATATATTGAAAAGGGGCATTTTGCACCTGGAAGCATGCTGCCTAAGATAAAATCAGCAGTTAAATTTGTACAATCTAAAGCAGACAGAAGATGTATAATAACATCCTTAGATGCGGCAAATAATGCATTAGAAGGAGAAAAAGGCACGTTAATCAAGAACGATTAGTATTGGTTAAGTATTCCATAGCTTAAATAGCTATTGTAAAACTATTTTAAAATAGTTTTACAATAGCTATTTTTTATTTAGACTATTTAAAAAGTAATAATTTGGTACAACTTATCATATTTTTATGTAGGGCACTATATTAATATATAGAGAAGCATTTTGCCACCTTGCTGGCAGAATGCTGATATCCATAGAAATTAAGAATCTATAGGAGGAGGGAAAGTATGGAGTATGGCAGGGATGTTGTAAAGTTTGATCAGATAATTGGCGAAGGCAGAAATCAGATGTTAGTTGAAAGGGATTTGATACTTCCTGATATAAACCCTGATATTGCAAAGATTTTGTCCGTATTGGGCAATGTTAACATAACCCGCCAAAGTGTTGAACAGGACAGGATAGGCATAGAGGGTACAGTTGACTTTGAAATAATATATACTGCAAAGACGCAGCAGCCAATACTTATTGCTCATCAGGAAGCTGAATTTTCGCATTATATTGATATACTAGGGGCACTTCCAATGATGGAATCTGATGTTAAGTGCAGAATTGAACACACTGACTTTAGCAAGATAAGTGGAAGAAAACTTAATGTAAAATGTGTAATTGATGCTGAAGGCAAAGCCATAGAAAATACACCATTAGAGTTTGTCAGCAATATAGATAGTGGAAGAGATACACAGGTTTTAGAGGATAGTTTTACATGGGATGAACCCATAGGGGAGTACATGGAACAGACTGTTTTAAGGGGAACCATAGAAATACCACAAAATCTCCCTCCAGCAGTGGAAATTTTAAAGTGCAATGGCATAATTCATAAGAAAGAGACTTCTATTGAAGAAGGAAAGATAATTATATCAGGCAATGTGTATCTTCCAATACTATTTTCAACAGAAGAGGAAAATACGGATGTTTGCAGAGCTTCAGATGATATGGTATTTACTCATACAATAGAATTGCCAGAAGATGCTGAAGATGTTTTCGCAAGCTGTGAGTATGCAATAAATGATTTATATACTGAACTTAAAGAGGACGATGCAGGGGAAGCAAGGCTTATAGATGTAGAGATTGTTGTGGGGATTAATGCTAAGGCAAAGAAAAAATGCCAACATACAATAGTTGTGGACGCATATAACACTGCTTCAATTTTAGAGATTGAGAAAAAGAAACTAGTAATTGAGAATACTTGCTTTATGGATAGTGCAGAGGTAGTTGTAAAAGAGCCTATACCTGCATCTGAAATGGAAAAGATTTATGACCTTACGTGTGTACCATCTATTACAGAGTGCAGGATAACAGAGGATATGGTTGACATAGAAGGCATACTTGAATCTCACATAATATATAAAAGCAGGGGCGAAGAGAGTGGCCCTGAATGTATTATTGAAGAGGTACCATTTAAAACACAGGTTAAAGTTCCTGAAATTAAGCCTAACATGAAATGCCATGCATGTGTGGATATTGAACATATAGACTCAGGTATATTTACAAAAAAAGAGCCAGATATGAAAATTCTTTTAGGCTGCAAAGTTTTAGTATATGAAATAATAGAAAAAGAATTAGTGGTCAAGATGGAAGAGGTGGAAGGCGAACTGCCAATTCACAAGTCTAGTATAACCATATATGTGGTTCAGCCTAAAGATACGCTGTGGAAGATTGCAAAGAGATACTATACAACTGTAGAAGATATAGTAAAGATAAATGATATAACAAACCCAGATTTGATCGTGTCTGGTATGAAGCTTATAATTCCGAAAGCAGGGAAGAGGTAAGAAGTAAAAAGTAAGAAGTAAAAAAATCCATGCGGGGTGAGTATGGATTTTTTTTGCGGGCTTACAAATAATAACGGGTAGTAGAATAATAATCATATAGAAGGAAAAAATACTTACTATAACTATTTTGGGGGGCTCAAACAAGCTATGAAACCGATAGAAAATGATAAAGAAAATTTTAAAAGCAATCTTATAATAATTGGAGGAGCAGAGGATAAAGAGGGAGAGTGTGAAATATTAAAAAAGGTTGTTTCAATGGCGGGGCAGGGGGATGCAAAAATCACTCTTATGACAACAGCCACTGAACACCCTGATGAGGTGGGAGATAATTATAAGAGGATATTTTATAAATTAGGTGTTAAGAATATAGATATAGTTAATATAGATTCAAGATTAGATGCTTCAAAAAAAGAATATATAGATTCTATAATTAATTCTACTTGTATTTTTTTTACTGGAGGAGATCAGCTTAGAATAACTAGCCTTCTTGGGGGGACAGAAAGCTATAAGGCTCTTAAAGAAGCTTATGATAAGGGCACACTTTTGGTAGGTACTAGTGCAGGAGCTTCTGCTATGAGCAGCAACATGATTGTAGAAGGTACAGATGATGATGCCCCAAAGTATTGCACATTAAAGATGGCCCCTGGACTTGGAATACTAGGTGAGGTTATTGTAGATCAGCATTTTGCTCAAAGGGGCAGAACAGGGAGGCTGCTTACTGCAGTTGCCCAAAACCCCCATATGCTTGGAGTTGGTATAGATGAAGATACTGCAATACTTGTGGGAAGCAGCTCATTTACCGTAATAGGCTCTCAAACTGTAACAGTTATAGATGGGATGTACCTATCTCATACAAATGTTTCAGAGCTTAAGCCAAGTGAGCCTTTAGTGCTTACAGATATTAAGCTTCATATATTGCCAAGAGGATATGGGCTTGATTTAATTTCAAGAAAACCAATATTAAAAAAATAGACTATGTTGGTTTGACTTACGCAGCGGAAGTCAACCAACATAGCCCCAAAAGAAAATAATAATTAACATTAAGGAGGATCAATAATGCGATTGGAAAATACACAGATTTATAGGGGGAGAAACATATATAGCCATAAACTTGTTATAAAGATGACTATAAATCTGGAAGAGCATTATAATACACCTACAAAGGATATAAAAGGATTTAATGAAAAGCTGTTGGAGTTTTTTCCAGGGCTTTATAACCATAAATGTTCGTATGGCATTGAGGGAGGATTTGTTAAAAGACTAAATGAAGGGACGTATCTTGCCCATACGGCGGAGCATTGTATAATAGAGCTTCAAAATATGCTTGGGTTTAATGTAAAGTATGGTAAAGCAAGAGTTACGGAAAAGGAAGATGTATATGAGGTTATATACCAATATGAACTTGAAAAGGCAGGCCTTTTATGCGGTCAATTAGTTATTGATCTATTTAATAGCCTTGTGTATGGGAAAGAAATAGACTTTTATAGCAGATTAGATGACATACAAAAAAAGATAGCTCCAATCAGGCTAGGACCTAGTACAGATGCAATATATAAGGAGGCAGTGAGAAGGGGAATACCCGTTATTAGAATTGGGGATGAAAGTATACTCCAACTTGGATATGGAAAATACCAAAAAAGGACGGAGGCTACTTTAACGGAATACGACAGCTGCGTTGCTGTTGATATAGCTTGTGATAAAGAACTTACAAAGGAAATTTTAAGGCAAAGCTGTATACCTGTTGCTGAAGGTCAAATCGTATTAAGCATGGATGAGGCAATTGAATCTGCCATGGACATTGGATATCCGGTTGTGGTAAAACCTAAAGATGGCAATCAAGGCAAAGGGGTATGTGTAAATATAAACTCAGAAAGAGAATTACAGGAGGGCTACATTATTGCATCTAAATACAGCAAAGACGTAATGGTTGAGAAGTATATAAAAGGCAATGACTATAGAGTTCTTGTTGTGGGGGATAATGTTGTTGCAGTATCTAAAAGGATGCCTCCATTTATAGTTGGAAATGGTACATCAACTATAAAACAGCTTATTGATATTGAAAACAATAACCCCAAAAGAGGAGATGACCATTACAACCAGCTTACAAAGATAATAGCTGATGATATATGTATTTCAGCTTTAGGAAAGAGAAAGCTATCTTTAGATTCAATACCTTCAAGCGGGGAAAAGATTTACCTTAGAGAAAATGCAAATCTTTCAACGGGAGGTACTGCAAAGGATTGTACAGATATAATACATCCTTTAAACAAAGAAATTGCGGTTAGGGCTGCAAGGTTGGTTGGACTTGATGTTGCAGGGGTGGATATTACAACTGCCGATATTAGAGAGCCAATTACAGAAACAGGGGGGGTTGTAATTGAGGTAAATGCAGCGCCAGGCATCAGGATGCACCACTATCCCACTGAAGGTAAAACAAGAAGTGTTTCAGGAGCTATTTTAGATATGCTGTATCCACCTAGGAGTAAGTTTTCAATCCCAGTTGTATCTATTACTGGAACTAATGGAAAGACTACAACTACAAGGCTAATCTCCCATATACTAACCTTAAATGGTTATAATGTGGGCATGGCTACCACGGGCGGGATATATATAAATAACAAATGCATACTAAAAGGGGATACAACAGGCCCTAAAAGCGCAAGGGCAATATTATGCGATAGAAGTGTAGAGGCGGCAGTATTAGAGACTGCAAGGGGAGGTATAATACGATCAGGCCTTGGGTATGATCTTGCAGACGTGGGAATAATCACAAACATATCTGATGATCATTTAGGTATAGATGGAGTAAACACCTTAGAGGATCTTGCATTAGTAAAGTCTCTAGTGGTTGAAGCTGTAAAGGATTCTGGATATGCTGTATTAAACGCAGATGATCCTTATACCCCTGTTATAAGCAAAAGGGTTAAGTCAAATATAATATACTTTTCAAGGAATAAAGATAATCTTATTCTGAAAAAGCATATTAAAAAAGGAGAAATCGGTGTATATATTGATGAGGATATAATATATGTGGCAAATGGAGAAAAAGTAAGTGCAGTAATTAGCATAATGGATATACCATCTACAATGGAAGGCAGGATCTCCTACAATATCGAGAATAGCCTTGCAGCAGTTGCAGGATCCATAGGATTAAAGATACCTGTTGATGCCATATCAAGAGGACTTAAAACCTTTTATTTAAGCGAGGTTCAAAATCCAGGCAGGTTTAATATTTATAATGTGGGTAACTTTAGAGTACTTGTGGATTATGCTCATAATGAGGCAGGGTATCTAGGAGTACTTGATGCAGCCAAAAAGCTTGGAGCCTCAAGATTAGTGGGAGTTATAGGTATACCAGGAGACAGAAAAGACGAAAGTGCAATAAGAATAGGAAAAATAGCTGGAGAGAACTTCGATTATATATATATAAAAGAGGATAGAGATTTAAGAGGAAGAGACCCGGGAGAGATTGCAAAGCTAATGGAGCTTGGTGTTATATCAGCAAAGAAAGAGAGAGAAGCTGTAAGCATCATTTTAAATGAAACAGAGGCCATAGAAAATGCCATGAAGAATGGGAGACCAGGAGATTTAATAGTAATCTTCTATGAAAACCTCGATGAAACACTAGAGGTAATAAAAAAGATGAATTTCTTAAAAAATAAAAAGGCTAAAAACACATCAAACAAAAAAGCTGTAGGTCAGTTTAGGTAAGGCTTAGCCTTACCTATAACTGCTTTTTTTGTGATATAATATCTATGAATAGTAGATGTTAATTATAAAAATCAATATATTGGATGTGAGTATATGGATATAAAAGCTTTTGCGAAGGTAAATATTTGCTTAGATGTAACAAAAGAAAGAGATGATGGATATCATGAAGTCAGAATGATTATGCAGTCTATTGGGCTTTATGATTTGTTGAAGTTTGAAAAGAGGGACAAAGGCATAGAAATAAGTTGTGAGGATTTAAGCATACCTTGCGATAAAAGAAACATAGTATATAAGGTTCTTGATAACATTAAGAAAAAATACAATGTACCCTATGGTATGGAAATATCAATAGAAAAGAACATACCTTCTGCAGCAGGTCTTGGAGGGGGCAGCAGTGATGGGGCGGCAGCAATAATTGCAGCAAATAGTATTTGGGGCTTAAACCTTAGCTATGATGATATGATATCCATTGGGAAGATAGTGGGGGCTGATGTACCTTTTTTTATTAAAGGGGGAACCGCCTTAGCCGAAGGCATAGGAGACATTCTAACCTTTATTAGCCCATTTAAAGGAGCATATATATTAATTGCTAAACCACCTATAAATATATCTACAAAAGATGTATATGATAACTTTAGATTAACTGACGTTGTTAAGAGACCTGATATATACAAAATGATAGATAACATAGAAAAAGGGGATATAGAACATATCGGGAATAACATGATAAATGTACTTGAGACTGTTACCATAAAGAATTACCCTATAATAGGTGAAATTAAAAATATTATGATGCAGGCGGGTGCTTTAGGAAGCCTAATGAGTGGAAGTGGTCCTTCTGTTTTTGGCATTTTTGAAACCAAAAATAAGGCCAAGATGTGCAGAAATAGGCTTAGTGATTACTTAAAGGATGTATTTATAGTAGAACCAGTAGGCAAAGGGCAAGAAATAAATAAATGAATAATAAAAGCTATTTATGTGAAAATTATACTTATGCATAACCCATTTAGGTTATGCATAAGTATTTTTTTATTTAGGTGGTATGACGACAATTATGGGAAATGCATATGACTTAATAAAAGGCCAGGTATCTGGGTATGTAGTTTTTTTAGTATTATTAGCCTCAATTATATTAATTTTTGTAGATAGGCGGGAACTTAGTAGAAAGAATCTAAAAAAGGAATCTAAATTCGCATTTATATTAGGATGTATTTATCTGCTTATTGCTATAGGCATTGGTATATTTATTTTAATTATATAAAAGGGCGGTGAAACTTTGAGTATATATAATTATTTGAAAGGTAGGTTCTATACAAATAAAGAAGGTGCAGACAAAGAAAAGGAGAAGGTTCCTATACCAAAGGATGTTGATACAGTTTTAGAAAACCTTAAAGAGGTATTCAAAGACTGTGACGATTTAATATATAGAGAATTTAATGTAGGTGAAAATCAACAGTATAAATTTTTATTAGTATGTATTGATGGATTATCTGATAAGGCTTTAATTGATAACTTTGTATTAGAGTCACTAATGCTATGCGCAAGAGATATAAGACCAAACGGGGAAAGTGTAAAAAAGAGGTTATTTGAGCTTACTAAAAATGCTTCACTTACAACTACAGAGATAAAAGAAGAAGATGATTTAAATGGAGTAGTTACATCAATACTTTCAGCAGATACAGCGCTTTTTATTGATGGATATGGTAAGGCAATAGTTATAGGGACAAAGTCATGGCCTGCAAGAGGGCCTTCCGAACCTAAATCTGAAGGGGTTGTAAGAGGGCCTTCAGATGGATTTGTTGAAACATTGAGGTTTAATACTGCCCTTGTAAGACGAAGGATAAGAGATCCTAGGCTTAAAATAGTACAAAAAAGTATAGGAGTCCGCTCAAAAACAGACATTGCCGTAGTATACATAGACGATATTGTAAATAAAGATTTGTTAAAAGAGGTAAATGAAAGGCTTAAAGATATTGAAATAGATGGAATACTTGAAAGTGGATATATAGAACAGCTTATTGAAGATAATACTTTTTCCCCTTTTCCACAAGTACAGGCCACAGAAAGGCCTGACGTGGTCGCAGGCGCTGTTCTTGAAGGCAGAGTAGGGATTATAGTTGATAACTCGCCCTTTGTGCTTATTGCGCCTGCAACATTGATATCCATGATTCAATCTGCAGAGGACTACTATCAAAGGTGGGTTGTTTCCACATTTATAAGGGTAACAAGGACCATCGCAGCCATTATATCCATGGTTTTACCTGCACTTTATATTGCAGTAACAACCTATAATCCAGATATAATACCAACAAAACTTGCACTTTCTATTGCCAGCTCTAGAGAGGGGGTGCCATTTCCGGCCATTCTCGAGGCTATTATAATGGAGGTTTCCATTGAGCTTCTTAGAGAGGCCGGAGTTAGGCTCCCAGATCCAATAGGTGCAACCATAGGTATAGTAGGTGGAATAATAATAGGTCAGGCGGCAGTAGCTGCAAATATAGTAAGTCCTATAATGGTAATCATAGTTTCCCTTACAGCAATATCATCCTTTACAATTCCAAACTTTGGGCTAAATACAGGACTTATATTAATAAGATTTGGGCTTATGCTTTTGGCTGCTTTTTTGGGGCTCTATGGTATTATGCTTGGTGTAATTGCAACACTTATACATCTTGTCAACCTAAAAAGCTTCGGTGTTCCATATCTTGCTCCTTTTGTATCTGTGTCTGCAGGTGATTTTAAAGATTCTGTAGTAAGGTATCCACTAAGTACGTTTATATATAGACCTGAGTTTTTAGATGTAAATAATAAAAAGAGAATGAAAAGAATGAGCCTTAAGAGTAAATATACTACAAATAGAAGCAGAAAGAGGTAGATAATGTGAATGAAAAAATTTCAAATTATCAACTAACAATGTTTATTGTATTAACAATTCTAGGGGTTGGCATTTTCTCCCTCCCAAGAGTAGTGGCTGAAGCCACCAACTCAGATGGATGGATAACAACTATTTTAGGAGGGATGATTGCTATAGGAGAGTATTATATAATAAGCAAACTTGCTAGGAAATTTCCAAACTTTACTTTTGTAGAGATAGCAAAAGAGGTTGTAGGCAAGGTATTAGCTATTCCTATAATATTTGTTTTTTTGTTAAATACAATAATCGTATCTTCCATGGTCCTTAGAATCTTTGGAGAAGTAATAAAGATGAGCCTGCTTTTTAAGACGCCTATAGAGGTTATACTGATAAGCTTTTTGCTGCTTGCCTTCTTACTTGCAAGAGGAGGAATAGAGCCTATTGTAAGGTTTGATGAATTTGTATTTCCTATTATGATTTTTTCTGTAATACTGCTTTTAGCATTGGCCATACCTGATTCTGATTTTACTAATATATTGCCTATTATGAGAACAAAGCCAATGGATTTTATAAATGGCGTTATGGAGACATCTTTTGCATATACAGATTTTGAATTTGTTCTATTTATTGTACCATTCATAAAAAACAGAGAAAAAATATTCAAATCAGGATTTATTGCTATTTTAATTGTTGTAGCAGTTTATGTAGGCATAGTAATATTAAGCTTTGCAAAACTTGGAGTAGAGAGTGTTAAGCAGTCTATGTGGCCTACTCTATCCATGATTAGATCAATTAATGTTCCAGACTCATTTATAGAAAGATTAGAGGGAATAATAATGCCTCTGTGGATTTTATTTGCTTTTACAACCATAGCTCCTTCACTATATGTATTATCAAAGATTATTTCAAAAACTATAAACCATAAAGAGTTTAAACACTTTTGTACAATGCTTATTCCCATAATATATATAATTGCAATTACACCAAATAGTGTAGTGGATGCCTATAAGCTATTAAACTTTACGGTTAAATATATTGGTAGTATATCTGTTTTTGTTATCCCAATACTTTTGTATACAGTAGCTTCCATAAGGAAAATGGGGGAAAAACAAAATGCATAAAAAAGCCAAATGCTTCATTTCTTTATATATTATAGCAGCAACAATAATATTCACTGGCTGCTGGGATAAGATAGAGATAGAAAAAAGGGGGTTTGTGAGAGTAATAGGAATAGATAAAGAAAAGGAAAAAGAAGATTTAATAAAGGTAACCTATGTTTTTCCTAAATCTGAAGCATTTTCTCCAGGCGGGGGAAAAGGGGATGAAAAGGCATTTGTAGTAATGTCAAGTACTGCAAAAAGCATAGGTAAAGCAAATGATTATATTGATTCTAAAATAAATAGAAGCGTATATTTTGGCCATATGAGGATGGTTGTATTAGGTGAAGAGCTTCTAAAAGATGAAAAAAGCTTTAAAAGAGTGCTTGATTATATTGCAAGGGAGCCTAGCTTTTCAAGGGAGATAAAGTTTTTATCTTGTGATGGAGAGGCAAGTAGTATTGGTGAAATCAAACCAGAGGTTGAAAAGATTTTAGCAGAATATATAAAAGGAATTGTGGAAAATTGGGAGTCAAACGGAATGATAGTTAAAGTAGACTTCAATCAATTTATGGACTCAATTATAACAAATAAAGGGATGGCAATACTCCCCAAAATAAGTATAGAGGATGGAAAGGCTAATGTTTTAGGGGCAAGCCTTATTAAGGATTATAAATTAGTAGGCTCAATATCTGCGGATGATACATTATACCTCAATACGCTTTTGGGCAAACGTATTGGAGGGAATGAGACTATAGATATAGATAACGAAACTGTGAGCTTTCAATCAAATAAAATATCTAGAAAGATTAGATTAAAGAATAAGGATTTAGATAAGCTTGAGATTGAAATATATACAAAAATCGAAGGATCCATATCTGGATATGAGATTGGGGGAGGGGAGCTAGGTGGCAGAGAGATTCTCAATATTGAGAATGCATTTAATATAAATGGAGAAGAAAGGTGCAAGGCCGTAATAAAGAAACTTCAAAAGGATTATGAGGTGGATGTAATTGGAATAGGAGACTATATAAAGAAGTTTCATCCTTCAGTATGGGAAGAGGTTAAAGATAGATGGAATGAGGTATATCCTAATATCAGGATAACCCCAGTCATGGATTATAAGGTAAGAAGAGCAGGAGATATAAAATAAAATATGTTTAATTTATCCCTATTTTGGAGATACTTATTTCTAGATGATATTAATTCAATAAAAAGTTTTCTATAAGTATTAAAGGGGGAAAAGTGCTTGAAAAGAAACTTTGCATACTGTTTACTGCTCATTTTTATGATCTTTACATTGAGCTCCTGCCATGTGGATAGAGAGACTCCACAAGATAAGTTTGTTAGATTTCATGTTATAGCAAATAGTGATTCTCCAGAGGACCAGAGAATTAAACTTATGGTAAGAGATAGGGTGCTAAAAGATATAGGTCCTAAACTTGAAAATTGTAAAACAAAAGCTGAATCAGAATACATAATAAACCAGAATATAGAAACTATAAAAAAGATAGCTGAAGATGAATTGAAAGACAATGGAGTAGATTCCAAAGTAGCTGTAAGTTTAGGTAAATCGATATTTCCAGCTAAAATATATAGCGGTGTTATGGTACCTGAGGGAGAGTATGATGCCCTTAAAGTAATTATAGGTGACGGCGAGGGCAAAAATTGGTGGTGTGTCATGTTTCCACCTCTTTGTTTTATAGATGTGACAAAGGGCATAACATCAGAGGAGGCAGAGCATATCCTAAAAAAGGCTATTAATACTAGCTCTGAATTAGATAAAGAGGCATTAAATACCAAAGCTGTATATAATGAAAAAGGCAGCAGCAAACAGAAAAATATTGAAATAAAGTTTAAAACGGTAGAGATATTCAAATCGCTAATATCAAAGTTAGAGGAAATGCTAAGTTCAAAATAACCAATTAAATAGTTTGGAAGTGAATATAAAATGTACAGAGATATAGCAAGAAAAAGGATTATATATAGTGTTGTAGTTACCGTGTTGGTAGTTGGAGTAACAACCATGGCATGCCTTTTGTATTTAGATAGAATACAGCTTGGAAATAGTCTGCAGGGAAAGTATCAAAAACAGCTTTTCAGTCTTATAGATAATGTTCAAGTTTTAGAAGCTGATCTATCTAAAGTTGGGGTTACAGCATCCCCAAGGCAATCCACATTACTTTTTGGGGATATATGGAGGCAGGCAGGCGCCGCAGCCGATAATGTTAACTCCCTTCCCATAAATCATAGTTCAATATCTCAAACAAGCAGATTCCTAGCACAGGTATCAGATTTTTCTTTTTCTCTCTTAAAGTTACAAAACGATGGGGATAAATTGACTGATGCAGAATGGAAAAACCTAGAGGAGCTAAAGAAAAATGCTGCATATTTAAGGCAGCAGCTATATGGGCTTCAAAAAGAGATGAATGACGGCAATATAAGATGGGTAGAGATTAAAAATGAGGGAGGAAAGCTCCTAGGTCAGGCAAAGGCAAGCCTAGTAGAAGAAAAATTTGTAAGCATTGATAAGCAGATGCAAAATCATCCAACCCTTATTTATGATGGCCCATTTTCAGAGAACATATTAGAGATAAAGCCTAAAGTATTATCTGAGCCCCAAATAACTATAGAGCAGGCAAAGCAAAAGGTATATGAGATAATAGGTAAGGAAAAGGTAGAAGATATTGGAGTATACAGCCCTAAGGGGAATGGCAAGATACCAATATATGCATTTTCTGTTTCTATTAAAGGAAGAGATAAAAAGGATCAAATAAACATAGATATTAGTAAAAACGGGGGCCATGTTGTCTATATGATAGACAATAGAGCTCTTGGCAATACTAAATTTGATACCAAAAAAGCCATAGATAAAGGCTTAGATTTCTTAAATAACAGGGGATACAAGGATATGATACCGAGCTTTTGTCAAAAAAACGGAAACTCAATCGTGGTTAATTATATATATACCCAAAAGGTGGAAAAAACGGAAACTGTAATATACCCTGATCAAATAAAACTAAAAATAGCCTTAGATAATGGAGATATAATAGGCATAGAGGCTGAAAAGTATTTGGTTGCCCACAGTATAAGAAAACTGCCTAAGCCATCAATATCAGTGGATAAAGCAAGGCAAAATGCTAGTTCTAAACTAAAGATAACCAACACTAGGCTTGCATTAATACCCATGAATTCCACTAGAGAGGTGTTTTGCTATGAATTTGTTGGTAAAAGGGATAAAGACACATTTATTATATATATAAACGCAGAAAATGGCAGGGAGGAGAATATACTCCAAATTATAGATACATCTGATGGACAGCTTGCAATGTAAAACAAAATAAAGTTAAATTAAATTAATAAAAAAAATAATATTACAAATAATATTACTGTACCTTAATCTAAATAGTATAGGAATATAGGTACAGTAATATATTTTTATATGGAGGTGTGTCTATGAGCAGACACCGCAGTCTTATGTCTGAGGAGTTGAAATACGAATTAGCAAAAGAACTGGGTGTTGATGATATTGTTCGTAGAGAAGGTTGGGGAGGCGTACCCGCAAGGCAGTGTGGTAATTTAGTTGCTGAAGCCATTAAATATGCTGAAAGAAATCTTAATGAACAAGATAAAAAATAGTTCATACCTCACATAACCGGGCTTATGCCCGGTTTTTGTATTGCATTTAGTATTAAATGTAATTATAGTTTTATTGTAATATGACAAATATTAATTATAATATATAATAGTATGTAGAAACATACATATAGTTAAATAGAAATTCTATAATAAATTGTTTTATAATACAGTATACCTTTGTATTTAAAACACAATAAGAGGGGTTTTTGTTAGATGTTTTTAAAAATTGATAATATGGATATATATTATAAAAGGGCAGGATACGGCAAAAAAGTTATTCTGCTTCATGGTTGGGGAGGTAGGGCGGATAGCTTTTTACCCGTTTTTAATTATTTGTCAACGAAATTTGATGTAATAGCAATTGACTTTCCAGGCTTTGGAGAGTCACAAATACCAAATGAGCCTTGGGGTGTTAGAGATTACAAGGATATGCTGCTTAAGTTTTTCGATGCATTAGGTATTGATAAAGCAAGTATATTGGGACATTCTTTTGGTGGGAGAGTATCTATTATGTTTTCTGCTGAACATCCTGAAAGGGTTGAAAAGGTTGTACTTGTAGATAGTGCTGGACTTATACCTAAAAGGACATTTAAATATTATTATAAAGTATATAAATTTAAGCTTTTGAAAAAGTTGTACATACTATTTACATTTGGAAATAGTAAAGAAGAAAAGTTAGAAAAGTTTTATGAAAAGTATGGCTCAAAGGATTATAAGGAATCCGGCAACATGAGGCAGACCTTTGTTAAAGTAGTAAATGAGGATTTAGCTGGCTATCTTCCAAAAATAAAATCACCAACCCTTCTTATTTGGGGCAGTGAGGATAAGGATACTCCTTTGTACTTTGGTAAAACTATGGAAAAGGAAATACCTGACGCAGGGCTTGTAGTCTTTGAAGGGGCAGGTCACTTTTCTTATCTTGATAGAATTAACGACTTTAATATAATTGTTTCTAAATTTTTTGAAGGAGATGAATAAAAATGACGTATTTTTTATATGTAGTTGCATCTCTGGTTTTCATTCTTACTTGTTTTGGATTAGGTAAAGAGTTAATTCATATGGCGCAGCTTGAAGGATATAAACCCAGTCAGTACGGAAGATGGCTCAAAAACAATCTATACTCTGTATTTTTAGAAAAAGGCCTGATATTGCTTACCATTACTGGCGCGATTATATTTTTCATTGCATATTTTATTAACTATAATGAATTGTTAGGTATTTTTTTTGTATTAGCTTGGGTAGCAATCAATATATATGTCATATATAAAAATAGAAAGGCTAAAAAGGAAGCCAAAAAGCCTTTGGTTTTCACTCATAGAGCAATAAGATTATTTGTATTTTATTTGTTGCTTTCAGTACTTTGGCTTAGCTTGAGTGTGAGTACTTTATATCAGAATAATATTTCATATTATATTTTATGTATTTCTATAGTAAGTTTTCTGCTCCCAATAAATATGTATATTGCAATTGCGGTAATGTATCCAGTGGAGATGATGGTACATTATAGATATTTTCGTTCTGCACAAAATAAAATATATGATATGAAGGAATTAAAGGTAATAGGAATAACTGGAAGCTATGGCAAGACAAGTACTAAATACTTTGTAAAAACCATACTATCAGAGAAATATAACACGCTTATGACTCCTGAAAGCTACAATACACCAATGGGCATTTCAAAGGTTATAAGAGAAGAACTTAAAGATGAACATGAGGTTTTTGTCTGTGAAATGGGGGCAAGAAATATTGGCGATATTAAACAGCTAACAAAGCTTGTAAACCCATCAATAGGAATACTAACATCTATAGGACCTCAGCATCTTGAAACTTTTAAATTTATTGAAAACGTGGCTAAAACAAAATATGAGCTTATAGAGGCTCTTCCATATGATGGTACTGCAATATTTAATGGAGATAATAGCTATTGTTTAGAACTTGCAAAAAAGACTGGAATTGAAACATTGATATATGGAATAGAAAATAATGATGATAGCTTATTTATAAAGGCCACAGATATAGAGACATCAATAGGAGGCTTAAAGTTTAGGGTTAAAGGAGGAGAAAATATAGATTTTCAATGCGAAACATCTCTATTGGGAAAACATAATGTTAGCAACATGCTTGCAGCAATATCTGTAGCACTTAAACTAGGCCTTACAACTGATGAAATAAAAAGAGGAATATCCAAAATAAAGCCTGTTCCCCACAGATTAGAGATAGTAAAGTCCAACAATGGTGTTATGGTTATAGATGATGCTTTCAACTCAAACCCGGCAGGGTCTTTAGAGGCTTTAGAGACTATAAAGACTCTGCCAGGAGGAAATAAAATAGTAATAACACCTGGAATGGTTGAGCTTGGGGCTATTGAGTATGATGAAAATAAAAAGTTTGGAATTAACATAGCCAAAACTTGTGATGCAGCAATACTAATTGGAATTAAAAGATCAAAGCCTATTGTGGAAGGCCTAAGGCAAGAAAATTTTCCTGAGGAGGGTATACATGTAGTATCGTCTCTTGAAGAGGCAACACAGAGGCTAGGAACAATTGTTAAGACAGGAGATATAGTACTATTTGAAAATGATCTTCCTGATAATTATGATGAATGAAATATGAAGGGGTGAAGTTAAAATGGCTAAATTAAATATAGGCGTAATGTTTGGAGGCCGTTCCGTTGAGCATGAGGTTTCAGTAGTAACAGGGCTTCAGGTTGTAGACAATATTGATAGGCAAAAATATGATGTAACACCTATTTATATAACCAAAGAGGGGGACTGGTATACTGGAGATGAACTTTTAGATATAAAGAATTTTAAAGATATTAAATCTCTTATTCCAAAACTTAAGAAGGTATTTATACCACCAGTGCCATCTTTAAACAAGCTTTATTTTTATCCAATTAAAACAGGACTTTTTAAAAAGGAATCTGACTTTATAAATATAGATGTAGTATTTCCAGCACTTCATGGAATGCATGGAGAGGATGGAACAATACAAGGACTTCTTGAACTTTCAGGTATACCCTATGTAGGAAGCAGTGTATTAGGATCATCTGTTGGTATGGATAAGATAATAATGAAGGATATATTTAAAGCTAATGATATCCCCATAGTAAACTATACATGGTTTTTGAGAAAAGATTATGAAAAGGATAGTACAAAGGTTGTTGATAATGTTGAAGAAAAATTAAAATATCCACTGTTTGTAAAGCCTGCAAATCTTGGCTCGAGTATAGGAATAACAAAAGCAAAAGATAGGCAGGGACTTATAGATGCCATTGATATAGCAATAAATTATGATAGAAAGATATTAGTTGAAGAAGGGGTTAATAATTTAGTTGAGATAAACTGTTCCTGCATGGGAATGGATGATGATGTATCTCCTTCAGTATGTGAAATGCCAATATCTTGGGAGGAATTCTTAAGCTTTGATGATAAATATATGAGGGGAAGCAATTCAAAAGGAATGAAGGGATCATCAAGGAAAATACCTGCACCAATTCCTGATGAAAAAACAGAGGAAATAAAAAGGCTTGCGGTTAAGTCATTTAAGGTATTAGACTGCTCAGGAATATCAAGGATAGACTTTCTTATGGAAAAAGATACAATGAAGGTCTATGTTAATGAAATAAATACAATGCCAGGATCCATCGCCTTTTATCTATGGGAAGCCCAAGGCATAAGCTTCAAGGAGCTCACAAGCAGGCTCATTGAAATAGCAATTGCAAGATCAGAAGAACACAACAAAAATATATATTCCTTTGACACAGAGCTCCTCCAAAACGTAACCCGCGGAGGTTCAAAAGGAACTAAATAGTAAAAGTCAGCAATATTATATTTTGGTACACTTCTGACGTCAGGATATGTTAAATTTACTTTTTGCAGCGACTTAAATGCCTATTTTTGCCGGCCTTACTTATTTAGAGAAAAGTGGGCATTTTGAAGCAGCAAAAGTCAGCAATATTATATTTTGGTACACTTCTGACGTTAGGATATGTTAAATTTACTTTTTGCAGCGACTTAAATGCCTATTTTTGCTGGCCTTACTTATTTAGAGAAAAGTGGGCATTTTGAAGCAGCAAAAAGTCAATTTAACATATCCGATTTAGAAATCAACAGTAAATTAATAAGATCCATAGATTGGAGGTTTTTTTGTGGATGATAGACCGATTGGGGTCTTTGACTCGGGGATTGGGGGGCTTACGGTATTAAAGGAGCTAGCTTGTGTGTTACCTAATGAAAGCTTTGTATACTTTGGGGATACTGCAAGACTTCCATATGGAGCAAGATCTAAAGAAACTATTATAAAATATGCGCATCAATGTATAAATTTTTTGCTCTCAAAAGATGTAAAGGCCATAGTAGTAGCTTGCAATACTGCATCTGCTGCAGCACTTCCGGTTATGAAGGAGTCTTTTAAAGAACCAATAATTGGAGTAATAGAGCCTGGAGCAGCCGCAGCTGTAGAGGCAAATAAAAACAATAAAATTGGAATACTAGGTACGTGTGCAACCATTAAAAGTGGTGCCTATGAAGATGAGATAAAGAAGCTTTGCCCGGGAAAACGCATTGTTTCAAACCCATGTCCTCTCTTTGTACCTATTGTAGAAGAAGGATGGGCCGAGACTGAGGTTGCAAAAATAGTGGCAAAAGAGTATTTAAAACCTTTGATAGAAGAAAAGGTTGATACAATAGTAATGGGGTGCACCCACTACCCGCTGCTTAAAAGCGTTGTTGCAGATATTATGGGATCAGATGTTTGTCTTATTGATCCAGCTCATAACACTGCAATAGAATTTAAAAAAGTATTATATAAAAAGCAAATTCAGAATGAAAATAAAAACATAAGTCCTTATTATAAATATTATGTTAGTGATGATCCTGAAAGATTTGTAAAAGTAGGATCAGAATTTCTCGAGAAAGATATAGATAATATAGAAAAGATAGATATAGAGGGATACAATTGAAAAGTAAGGTTATAGTAAAAGTTGTTAGCAAGACAATTTCAGATGGAGAAGAGGAAAAGATTGAGCTTATGACTCCCGGCAAGTTTTACAAAAAGGGGGAGGCTTATTTCGTAGTTTATGAAGAGACTGAAATATCAGGCATGGAAGGCACTACAACCACGTTAAAAATAGAAAGCGACCAATTGAGAATAATAAGATTTGGAACCACAAGCTCTAATTTAATATTTAAAAAAGGGATTAAGCATAGCAGCATGTACAAAACTGTTTATGGTATATTTGAGGTGATTGTTGAACCTTCATCTATAGATATTGATGTAGATGAAAACGGAGGTAAAATAGAGATTGATTATAACCTTAGAGCAGGCGGCATGGCTCAAAGTACTAACAGTATGTGTATAGAAATAAAGGCGTGATGCACAAAGGCACATTAGGAGGGATCTTATGGTCAATATGATTGAGGTAATAGAGAACAATATAAAAAATGCAATAGAAAAGTCTATAGAAAAAGCTATAGATGGAGGAAGTATTCAAATAGACGACATTCCTGAGATAATTATTGAATCACCAAGAGAAAAAGAACACGGAGACTTTGCATCAAACATTGCAATGGTATTAGCAAAGAAAGCAAGAATGGCACCCATTAAAATAGCAGGGATAATCAAGGAAAGCTTATACTTAGAAGATACTTATATAGATAGCGTAGAGGTAGCAAACCCTGGATTTATCAATTTTAAACTTAAAAATGATTGGCTATATGATACCCTTAGGCAGGTACAGGACAAGGGAGATGACTATGGAAAGGTTAATATAGGCAATGGAGAAAAAGTTCAAATAGAGTTTATAAGCGCTAATCCTACGGGACCTATGCACATAGGAAATGCTAGGGGTGGAGCAATTGGCGACACACTTTCAGAGGTTTTAAAATATGCAGGGTATAATGTAGAAAAGGAATTCTATGTAAATGATGCTGGAAACCAGATAGCTAAGTTCGGCAAATCCCTTGAAGCAAGATACTTGCAGCTATTTGGAATTGATGCAGAAGTACCTGAAGGTGGGTATGTTGGAGAGGATATAAAGGAACATGCAGAGAACTTCAAAGATATTTATGGAGACAAATATGTAAATGAAGACGAAGATATTAGAAGAAAGGCTTTAACAGATTATGCACTTGAGAAGAATATAAAGAGGATGAAAAGTGATCTTGAAAAGTTTGGGGTCCACTTTGATGTATGGTTCTCTGAAAAAGGCCTTTATGATAACGGGGATATTGACGCTACCATAAAGTACTTTAAAGACTCTGGAAAAACCTATGAAAATGAAGATGCTTTATGGTTTAAAGCCACAGAATATGGAGTATCAAAAGATGAAGTGCTTGTAAGAACAAATGGTATACCCACGTATTTCACAGGTGACGTGGCATACCATAGAAATAAGTTTGTAGTTAGAAAGTTTGATAAGGTTATAGATATATGGGGAGCAGACCATTATGGCCACGTGCCAAGGATGAAGGCATCTATGGCAGCATTAGGACTAAACCCTGATAATCTAGAGATAATAATAATGCAGCTTGTAAGACTTATAAGAGATGGTAAGGTTACAAGGATGTCAAAGAGAAAGGGTCAAAGCTTTACATTAGCTGATCTTGTAGATGAGGTAGGAAAAGATGCAGCAAGATTTTTCTTTAATATGAGGTCTGCAGATACTCATTTTGAATTTGATTTAGACCTTGCAGTTGCAAAGTCAAATGAAAACCCTGTATATTATGTACAATATGCTCATGCAAGAATCTGCGGCATATTAAGGCAATTAGCAGAAGAGGGGGACTTTATTCCTAAAATAGAGGAAGTAGATTTTAGTCAATTAAAAGAGGAATCAGAGATAGAACTTATAAAAAAATTAGCATATTTTCCTGAGGAGATATCGCAGTCTGCTAAATCCTTAGACCCAAGCAGGATAACAAAGTATGTACTTGAACTTGCAGCATTATTTCACACATTCTATAATAGCTGTAGGGTAAAGGGAGTAGAGGAGGAACTTAAAAAGTCTAGGATGATACTTGTTGATTCTACAAGAATAGTAATTAAAAATTGCCTAAACATATTAGGTATTTCTGCTCCAGAGAAGATGTAATTTAATACTGCCTAATTTTTAAAACCAATTGGCCTTAAAAATTAGGCAGCATTTTATTTATCAACTGGAAGCAACCGGAAGTGTTATTAAAAACTTTGTTCCTTTTTTAGGTGTGCTTTCTAGACAGATATTACCATTATAATTATTAATAATATTTTTACATACATGAAGCCCTAACCCAGTGCCTGTTGGCTTAGTTGTAAATAATGGCTCAAAGATCCTGTCCATTATACTTTTATCCATTCCGCAGCCGTTATCCTCTATAGTAATGATTATGTACCCATCTTTATATAAGGTTGATATCTTGATAACCCCATTCTTTTCTATTGATTGTATTGAGTTTTCTATTATGTTTAATAATACTTGCTTTATTCTATACTTATCAACAGATATTAGTGGGAGATCAGATAGATGCAAATCGAGATTAATATTATTGGCTTTCAGGTTATAAGATATTAAGGTGCATATTTCAGCTACGCAGCTATTTATATCACACTCTGTATTCTGAAGGGGAGATGATATTAAAGCATAGCTGTTTAACATTGACAATGTCCTTTTTATTTCATCCTGTATTATTTTTAGGTATTCAGCATTAAATTCATTTTTAATAAGCATAAATTGTATAAATCCCTCACAAGCAGAAAGAGAATTTTTAGATTCGTGTATTATTTCCCGTATTAATTCATCCTTATTAATTTCATCATAGCCAATATCATATATATCAGATTTCTCAACCATACAAGGCCCCCTTTAACGCACATACATAAGTTTATTCTATATATATGACAAAAACCCTCCTAATATTACCTATTATAACTGTTTTTATCTATATATATTCTAATAGCCTTTGTAGCATAAAAGAGGGTTATTATTAAAGATATTTTGTATAATATATCTACCATTTGAGATAAAAACTGAGGGAAGCCATATAATAGTGCATGATCCATATTATCACATCCTATCGTATACTAATTGAGAAACATTATATTTCCCAACTATATT
>DIRE01000064.1:25129-25463 GCA_002426575.1 Clostridiaceae bacterium UBA5444
AACATTATATTTCCCAACTATATTTTAACATATTTAAGTTTATAAAGATTAATACTATATAAGAATAATTACCGAAATGGAAGTTTCTTTGGTATTGAATAAAGTTTTAAGTTCATGTAAAATATAAAGGTTGAAGAAAAGATAAGGAGGAGATTATATGGCTACAAAATACATTTTTGTTACGGGTGGTGTAGTGTCTTCTTTGGGGAAGGGCATAACAGCGGCTTCACTAGGAAGGCTTTTGAAAAATCGTGGGCTTAAAGTGTCTATTCAGAAGTTTGATCCATATATAAATATTGATCCAGGGACTATGAGTCCTTATCAGCATGGAGAG
>DIRE01000064.1:25633-26060 GCA_002426575.1 Clostridiaceae bacterium UBA5444
GAGTCCTTATCAGCATGGAGAGGTGTTTGTAACTGATGATGGAGCGGAAACAGATCTTGATTTGGGGCACTATGAAAGGTTTATTGATGAGAATTTAAGTAAGAATAGCAATGTGACTACAGGTAAAATATATTGGTCGGTTATATCCAAGGAAAGAAAAGGGGATTATCTAGGAGGAACTGTTCAGGTAATACCTCATGTTACTAACGAAATTAAGCAAAGGGTTTATAGGGTTGCTAAGGAAACAAGTGTTGACGTGGTTATAACTGAAATAGGCGGTACCGTGGGGGATATTGAGAGTCAACCATTTTTAGAGGCTATAAGGCAGATAAAATATGAGGTTGGCAGAGAAAATGTATGCTTTGTACATGTAACGTTAGTCCCATACCTTGGTAAGGCTGGTGAGCTTAAAACAAAACCAACCCAG
>DIRE01000064.1:26251-26747 GCA_002426575.1 Clostridiaceae bacterium UBA5444
AACCCAGCACAGTGTAAAAGAACTTAGAAGTATTGGTATACAACCTGACATAATAGTATGCAGAACAGAAAAGCCTTTATCTAAGGACTTGAAGGATAAAATAGGACTATTTTGTAATGTTGACAGCAATTCTGTTATACAAAATGTTGATACTGAAAACATATATGAAGTTCCTCTTCTTATGAGAGAAGAAGGGCTTGATGAAATGGTTGTAAAAAAGCTTGGGATAGAATGTGGCCCTGGAGATATGACAGAATGGATATCCCTTGTAAACAAAATTAAAGGATTAGAGAAGAATGTAAAAATAGCTTTGGTTGGTAAATATGTTGAACTCCATGATGCATATTTGTCCGTGGTTGAAGCATTAAATCATGGCGGAATAGCTAACAACTGCAATGTTGATATAAAATGGGTTAACGCTAGCGATGTCACTGAGGATACCGTGGATAGTCTACTAAAAGATGCTGATGGAATATTAGTACCAGGAGGCTTTGGA
>DIRE01000064.1:26909-27247 GCA_002426575.1 Clostridiaceae bacterium UBA5444
ATTAGTACCAGGAGGCTTTGGAGATAGGGGAGTTGAAGGAAAGGTACAGACGGCTAAGTATGCAAGAGAAAACAATGTACCTTTTTTTGGCATATGTCTTGGAATGCAATGCGCTGTTATTGAGTATGCACGAGATGTAGCAGGGCTTAAAGATGCTAACAGTTCAGAGTTTGATGAAAATACACCATATCCAGTTATAGACATACTTCCAGAACAGAAAGATATAGACGAAAAGGGCGGCACCATGAGACTTGGTCTATATCCTTGCAAAATTAAACCTGATAGCGAGATACATGAATATTATAATGATGAAATAATTTATGAAAGACATAGACATA
>DIRE01000064.1:27406-27587 GCA_002426575.1 Clostridiaceae bacterium UBA5444
TGAAAGACATAGACATAGGTATGAGTTTAATAATGAATACAGGAATCAGGTATTTACTAATGGATTAAATATAGCAGGCACATCACCAGATGATAGACTTGTCGAAATTATTGAAATACCATCTCATCCATGGTATGTTGGGGTTCAGTTCCATCCAGAATTTAAGTCAAGGCCTAATAAA
>DIRE01000064.1:27761-30542 GCA_002426575.1 Clostridiaceae bacterium UBA5444
GAATTTAAGTCAAGGCCTAATAAACCCCATGTCCTTTTTAAGAGCTTTATAAAAGCAGCCCTTGATAATAAGGAAAACAGATAATATATAAAATTTATAAGTTTATGAAGGAATTTCCTACTAATTGAAGAATATATATCTATTATATATTGCTGCTCTATGCATTAAGCGCAATGAGAGGGGTTTAATTAGTGTGGATATGAAAAGGGTTCTTTTAGTTGATGATCAGGCTGCAATTAGAAGGTTAATATCTGAAGTATTAGAGGAAGACTTTAATATAATGTCAGCATCTAATGGGGAAGATGCCGTGGGTGTGGCTGAAAAGTTTAAACCTGATGTAATACTTTTAGATATTGGACTTCCTGGTATAAGTGGAATTGATTTAATTCCTATTTTTAAAGAAATAAGTCCAAAATCAAAAATACTTATGCTAACTGGCAGTATAAGTAATTCTACAATGAATCAAGCTAAATCCCTTGGAGTGAGCGGATTTATAGAGAAGCCTTTTGATATTTTAGAAATCAAAAATGAAATAATGTATATCTTACAACAATAAAACAATAAAATTATAATTGGCCTATTTAGGCCAGTTTTATTTTTCTATTTAAAAAAGGATTTTATGGCCTTATGGAGAATTACTATTTGGGGGTGATAAAATGAAAGTGCTTGATACAAATCTTGTATTTGCTGTAAGGTGCAGGGACTGTGGTAAGATTACATTTCATAGCCTTTCTATCTTTCAACTTCATGAAGGTAAAAGAATGGAGTTTTATTGTGAGTGTGGTAGTTTAGATATGATTGTTCAAATAAAAAACAAGAGGCATATATTGGTTGAGATGCCATGCCTTGCTTGTGATATGAATCATAACTATAAATATAGTTTTAAAGATATATTTAGAAGAAGATTAACCACTATATGCTGCTTAGAAACAGGTTTGGAATTGTGCTTTTTGGGAATGGAGAAGGATGTAAGAGATATTGTCGACAAATATCAAGAAGATATTAACCGCCTTTTGGTAGACCTTGGCCTATCTTATTAACAAATTATAATATAATATCTTAACAAAAATCATTTAAATATTTATTTTATGTTTAATAATAGAATAAAATGGATAAAATATGGTAAGGGAATAATCTTAAACCGTACATTTGTCACTCTGGAGGTTTATGTTTATTATGAAAAATCTCTTTAATAAAAAAAAGTTCGGATTTATAACTAAACATTCAGAAATTGTTGATATAATATCTATATTTACCATAGCAGCTTTAATGTTTATAGCCTTTTACTTTACAATGGAAAAGCCTAATTCTCCTGAAGCAGCTGGAAAATCATATATAAACCTTTTAAACCAAAAGGAGTATGCAAAGACTATAGACTATTTTATTAATGTGCCAGAAGACCTCATGACCCAAAATGAGGATATAAATAAGGCCTTAATATATAAATATGATGGCGCATCTAATATAAAATTTAAGGAATGCAAGGCAAAGGTTAAAAACAAGGAGTATGTGTTATTGTTTGAAGTAAGCAAAAGTGGTAAACTAATTGAAGACCAAGTTACTTTAGTCAATGTAGGGGATAGGAAGAGAGAGTGGAAGGTAGACTTCCCATTAAATACATATCATGTATTGATTAAAAGCATGGATGGATCAAAGGTTATAGTTGACAATAAAGAAATTGGAACCATAAAAGATGGAGAGTTTAACATTTCTAAGATCATAGAAGGGGCTCATGATTTTAAAACCAATCTTAGTGATATAGCTGAGTCTAACCTAATAAAGCGAGAGATAGAAAACAATAATGAATATATTGAACTTCAAGTAAAACCATTAAATCAGTTTAAAGATAGCATGGTGAATATATTATTGAATTTTGCAGAAAGTTGGTCCAAGTATTGCCTAACTGCAGATAGAAATAATATAAAGCCCTATGTGACTGATAGATTATATAATGAATTTGCAAAAGATACTGGCATGTTTTCAGGCAGCAAATATGTTAAGGCTAAAGGGAAAATAGAATATAAAGATATAAATATAAAAGGCGACACAAGCGTGTATATAACTGTGGCTGAAGTTTGGGATTTAAAAGAGGTTACAACAAGCAGTGACATAGTATTTGGTGATAATAATAAAAATGAACTTGACCAGACGCAATTCATAACATGTAAATATCACTTAGTAAAAAATGAGGATTCATGGAAGATTGATTCTTTGGAGCAGGAAAGTTTCAAGAAGAAAATAAACAATCCTTAGTGTTTGGTGGAGCAAAATATGGCATAGCTTTTATTAATATTGAAGTTATGCTAGTATAGAAGGAATTAATCAAAAAAGAAAGTAGGAGATGATGGGTTGAAATTTGATGAACTGAAAGTTTTGTCGCTTCAAGAACTCAGAAAGCTTGCAAAAGAGCTTGATATAAAAAGTATAACAAAGTACAGAAAAGGCGAGTTGATTGAAGAGATACTTAAAAAGGATGAAGAAAAACAGAAAGGAAAAGGTAAAACTGATATAGTGGATGAAGTTGATAAAATAGATGAAAACGAAGTTGAAAATGAAGATGAAGCTCATGAAAATGGCTCTGACGATAAAATAGAACTATTAGATATTAATGAAGGAAAAAGAGGAAAGCTAAAGCAAGTCCTGCAGGATTCAGAGACTGCAGAGGGTATACTAGAACTTATTGAAAACACGGGATTTGGTTTTTTAAGATTAGAGAATTATCTCCCTAGCCAAAGAGATATATATGTATCACCGTCGCAGATAAGAAGATTTAATTTAAAA
>DIRE01000064.1:30702-30871 GCA_002426575.1 Clostridiaceae bacterium UBA5444
GATAAGAAGATTTAATTTAAAAACTGGAGACAAAATTTATGGTAAAGTCCGTTCTCCTAAAGAAAGTGAGAAGTTTCAAGCCCTTCTATATGTTCAAGCTGTAAATGACGAAGAACCTGAAAAAGCAACAAGAAGAACCCCATTTGAAAATCTTACTCCAATTTATCCT
>DIRE01000064.1:31052-31730 GCA_002426575.1 Clostridiaceae bacterium UBA5444
GAAAATCTTACTCCAATTTATCCTAGAGAAAGACTAACACTTGAAACAAGTCCAATTGAATTAGCTACAAGAATTATTGATTTATTAGCCCCTGTTGGAAAAGGACAGAGGGGTTTAGTGGTTGCACCTCCAAAGGCTGGTAAAACAGTACTTTTGAAAAAAATAGCTAATTCTATTTCAATAAACCATCCTGATGTTCACCTTATAGTATTATTGATAGATGAAAGACCTGAAGAAGTAACAGACATGAAAAGATCTATTAAGGGCGAAGTAATATACTCTACATTTGATGAGGAGCCTGAACATCATACAAGGGTTGCTGAAATGGTTTTAGAAAGAGCAAAGAGGCTTGTAGAACATAAAAAAGATGTAGTAATACTACTTGACAGCTTAACTAGGCTTTCAAGGGCATATAACCTTACAATGCAGCCTACAGGCAGAACTTTATCAGGAGGGTTAGACCCTGGTGCACTTTATATGCCAAAGAAGTTTTTTGGGGCTGCAAGAAATATTGAAGAAGGCGGTAGCCTTACAATACTTGCCACAGCTTTAATAGAAACAGGAAGCAGAATGGATGATGTAATTTTTGAGGAATTTAAAGGTACAGGCAACATGGAAGTTCACCTAGATAGAAAGCTTCAAGAGAAAAGAGTATTCCCTGCAATAGATATAAACAAA
>DIRE01000064.1:31906-45359 GCA_002426575.1 Clostridiaceae bacterium UBA5444
TTCCCTGCAATAGATATAAACAAATCAGGTACAAGAAGAGAAGACTTATTATTATCTACTAAGGAAATAGAGGCAGCTTACTCTATAAGGAAAGAACTGCTCCAAAATTCACCTTCAGAAGTTACAGAGATACTTTTAAATAAATTAATAAGAACCAAGTGCAATGCGGACCTTGTAGAACTTTTTAAGTAGTAAATTTGTTTAAAAAATTGTTGAAGTGAGTGTACACCTATGATATAATCTTAAGGGTTAAGCTTATTGTAGGTTTCGAAATTGAAATAATATGACGAAATCCTAATAAAAAAGTGAAAGAATTATATATATATTTATTATTGCAAATGCCCATGAAAGAGGTGAAGGATATGAAAGAAGGAATACATCCAAAATATAATGAAGCTGTTGTAAAATGTGCTTGCGGAGAGACATTTGTAACTGGCTCCACAAAGAAAGAGCTTAAGGTTGAAATATGCTCAAAATGCCATCCTTTTTATACAGGAAAGCAGAAATTAGTTGATACAGGCGGAAGAGTTGAGAAGTTCATGAAGAAATTCAACCTTAAAGAGGAAGAAGAACAATAATCTATAAGGATTGTAGAAGGGACGTATCTATAAGGCATTTGCTTTATAAATACGTCCCTTCTATATAAAAAAGTACAAAAAACGCAAATAGCCCTTTCAGGCTATTTCCATATAAATATTATTAAAAAGAAGGAGGATCTCTATAGTTTTATAATACAGGTAATATTTTAAATAACTATTAATAAATAATTAATAATATATGAATATTTATTATTTTTCTTTGATTAATAGCTATTATGTGGTGTACAATCTATTTATACAGGAAAGAGGTGGGGTAATGAAAGATTGGAACACAAAGAAAAAGACAACAATTGGCGGTCAAGCATTAATAGAAGGAATAATGATGAGAGGAACGGAAGATATAGCTATAGCAGTAAGAAAGCCTGATTCTACGATTTCAGTAGATAAAAGGAAAGCGGTTAGCTATACTAAAAAAAATAAATTCTTAGGTCTCCCTCTTATAAGAGGTTCTGTTGCACTAATTGAATCTATGGTAATAGGAATAAAGGCATTGACATATTCAGCAGAGTTTTATGAAGACGAAGAAGATAATGAAGAGATGGGTAAGTTTGAAAAGTTCTTAACCAAGGTATTTGGGGAAAAGTTAGAAAGTGTTGCCATGGGATTTTCAGTTGTGGTATCTTTAGGAATTGGTATAGCATTATTTTTTGTACTCCCAGTTATTTTAACAGGCTTTATTAAAAGCATAACAGAAAGTGCTGTTTTAAGAAATCTAGTTGAAGGGATTATAAGAATTGCTATATTTGTTTTTTATATTTTCTTAATATCTCGAATGAATGATATAAAAAGGGTATTTCAATATCATGGTGCAGAACACAAATCCATATACTGCTATGAAAATGAAGAAGAATTGACCGTGGAAAATGCACGAAAGTATCCAAGGCTTCACCCAAGGTGCGGAACAAACTTTCTATTTATTGTTATGATTATAAGTATATTTGTATTTTCATTTGTAAAGACACAGAATATGGGGACTAAGATATTATCAAGAGTTGTACTATTACCTTTAGTTGCAGGAATATCATATGAGGTATTAAGGTTTGTTGGAAGATCTGATTCTAAAATTGTTAGAATACTTATATACCCGGGATTAGCACTTCAATATCTTACAACTAGGGAACCAGATGATGATCAGATTGAGGTCGCTTTAGAGGCATTAAATAGTGTCCTTGTAGAAGATAAGGAGGCAGATGTTTGGTAGATATCCATTCAGCTTTATCTCTAGCGACTTGCAGTTTAAAGAAAAATAATATTGATACACCAAGGCTTGATGCTGAGGTTATACTTTCAAATGTTTTAAAGCGTGATAGGGTATACCTTATAGCTCATAGTGATTATATACTTTCTGAAGAAGAATACAAAATATTTAAAGATGGCATCGGGAAAAGGATAGATGGTATGCCTGTTGCATACATTGTAGGCAGCAAAGAGTTTATGTCTCTAAATTTTGAGACCCCCATAGGGGTCTTAATTCCAAGACCAGATACGGAAATACTTGTTGAAAATGCAATTTCTGATTGCAAAAAATATGATGGGAATATAAATATAGCAGATGTATGCTGCGGCAGTGGGGCAATAGGTATAAGCATAGCAAAATATATAAAAAATTCCTATCTAACCCTAATAGACATAAGCCCCACGGCATATCAAACCTCAATTAAAAATGCTAAATTAAATAATGTAGAAGATAGGGTTAAGGTATTTTTGGGAGATATTCTATACCCTGTATTAGACCAAAAGTTTGATATGATTGTTTCAAACCCTCCTTATATAGAAACAAAAATCATTGATTCCCTACAAAGAGAGGTTAAAGATTATGAGCCTTCCATTGCTCTTGATGGAGGAGAGGATGGCCTTGACTTTTATAGTAAAATAACAAAGCAGGCAGCAGTATGCCTTAAAGACGGGGGAAAGCTTTATTTTGAAACAGGATACAATCAAGCTGAAAATGTAACAAGAATTATGGCTGAAAGTAATTTTAAATATATAAAAGTATATAAGGATCTAGGTGGAAATAACAGGTGCATTGCAGGTATAAAATAGTTCTGCTATAATATATTTCGGTGTATTTGATATATTAATATAAAAGGAATCTATTATTCTGGAGTGAGAGAAATGATTGAAAAACTTGATTTTATAGAAGATAAATATAATGAATTGACAAATAAAATTAGCGATCCCGAGGTTATTGAGAACCAAGAGGTTTGGCAAAAGCTTATGAAGGAACATGCGTCCCTTGAAGAGATTGTTCATGTCTATAAGGAATATAAGGAAGTAATAAATAATATTAAAGGCGATAAAGAAATGCTTGATGAGCAGCTTGAGGGAGAACTTAGAGAGCTTGTAGATGAGGAACTAAAAGAACTTGAGGAAAAGAAACAAAAGTTAGAGAATGACCTTAATATACTTCTGCTTCCTAAAGACCCAAATGATGATAAAAACGTATTTGTTGAGATTAGAGCAGGTACAGGAGGGGAAGAGGCTGCATTATTTGCTGGAGTACTTTTTAGAATGTATACAAGATATGCTGAAGTAAACAATTGGCAGGTTGAGATTATGAGCAGCAATCCAACAGATATTGGTGGATATAAAGAGATAATTGCAATGATTAAAGGTAAAGGTGCCTATAGCAGGCTTAAATTCGAAAGTGGAGTCCATAGGGTTCAAAGGGTACCTGAAACCGAAGGCTCAGGAAGGATTCACACATCTGCAGCAACAGTTGCAATAATGCCTGAGGTTGGGGATGTTGAGATAGATATAAACCCTAATGATTTAAGGGTAGATGTATATAGAGCAAGCGGCCATGGTGGTCAGTGTGTTAATACCACAGACTCTGCAGTTAGAATAACTCATATACCCACGGGACTTGTAGTTCAATGTCAGGATGAAAAATCTCAGCTTAAAAACAAAGAAAAGGCTATGAAGGTTTTAAAAGCAAGACTTTATGATAAAATTCAGCAGGATAAAGATGATAAAATTGCAGAAGAAAGAAAAAGCCAAGTAGGTTCTGGAGATAGAAGTGAGAGAATAAGAACCTATAATTATCCACAAGGCAGGATTACTGACCACAGAATTAATATGACAATATACCAGTTAGATTCATTCCTTGATGGGGATATTGACTGTGTAATTGATGCATTAATTGCTGCTGATCAAGCAGAAAAGCTTAAAAACCTTGAATAAAAAGCAGTAAAACCTAAGCAATACTATACCCACGCAAAATTTTACGGGTATGGGTATTGCTTTTTTGGAATACTATTTTCACAAGCAAAGATTAAATTTAAATCTACTGGGAAAAATCTATATAGAATATATACGCAAGTAAAAATGGTGATTACATGAATGTTTATAAGAAACTTGGAAGCGAAGATAGAAGAAACATAAGAAAAATTTATATACCCCTTATTATTGCTGCCATTGTAGGGTATCTGCTGTACTTATTGATAGATGCAGGTTTTTTTGTAGGATGGGAGATTTATTTTATAATTGTGTGCTATGGGGCCATACTTTTAACCCTTTTTATTATTGACCTTAAAATAATATATCTTTTGCACTATGATATTTATATTGAGAACAATAAGCTAAACATTAAAGATGGCTTTTTATACAGAACTATTTTGATACCTATTGACAGGCTTTATTACATAAGCAGTGTGAAAGCAAAAAAAGGCTTAGCTTATGACAGCATATTTATAACAGATAAAAGGATAAATCACAAAAAAATAAAGCCTCTTAGAGAAAAAGACTTTAGTAGTAAGGACGATGCAGAACACTTAAAGGCAATAGAAGAACTTAAATTTATGTATCCAGGCAAAAAGTTTTATTATTATAGGGTTTTTCATGATGAATATAAATTTTATTATTATTTCTATATGATTTTTAGGTATTGTGAAAAATGCAAGCTTTCAGATACTAGCATGGAACTTGTTAAAAAGTATGCCTATGACAGCGGGGAATAAGCGATATTACCTGCTTTTTTTATAGATTAAGATATAATACCTTAAGCATTAAAATATTATTACAGTGAGATAATATTTAATGTTGAGGGGGACAAAAGTAGTTGAATAATGTTTTTACAATAACTATAATAGGTACGATAGTGAGTTTAATAGGGACGGGTACAGGAGCATTGTTGGTTTTTTTATTTAAAAACCCTGACAACAAAGTTATGAGCCTTATACTAGGTGTAGCTGGGGGACTGATGCTTTCAGTTGTAACCTTTGATCTTCTTCCCGAGGCATTTGACATTGGGGGAGTACCCCTTGGTATAGGCGGGGTAATAATAGGTTCTCTTTTTACTGCATTTATTGATGAATATTTGCCTGACTTTGGAGCAATGTATAGCAATAAAGGAGAATACTTCAAAATGGGTATTTTGCTATCAATTGGACTTGCAATGCATAATTTCCCTGAAGGACTTGCTATAGGCTCTGGTTTTGCTGCTGGAAGCAGACTTGGAATTGGACTTTCAATAGTAATAGGAGCTCATGATATACCTGAAGGTATGGCAGTAGCAGCTCCCATGAGCATAAGCGGGGTAAATAAGTGGAAGACTTATCTGTATACAATATTAACTGCAGTTCCAACAGGTATAGGGGCATTTGTAGGAGCACTCCTTGGAGAGGTTTCGCCTATATTTATAACACTTTGTATCTCCTTTGCAGGCGGGACAATGCTGTATATTGTGTGTGGAGAACTGATTCCTAAAAGCAGAAGCCTATTTGAAAATTTTTTATCCACTCTTGGAATAATAGCCGGGGTAATAATAGGTATAGTTATAATTTCATTTATATAGAACAATTTACGGAGGATAGGGTATATGGAAACAAAAGTATATTATTTAAATCAAAATGAACCTGATGAAGAAATATTAAAAATTGCTGCAAAAGAGATAATAAATGGGGGAACAGTGGCTTTCCCAACGGAAACAGTATATGGGCTTGGTGCAAATGCATTAGATGAAAAAGCTGCAGCCAAAATATTTGCTGCAAAGGGGAGGCCTCAGGACAACCCTTTAATAATTCATGTAGCAGACAAAAATATAGAGAAATATGTTAAACATGTTCCAGATAGCGCCAAACTGCTTATGGAGAAGTTTTGGCCAGGACCACTTACAATAATATTAAAAAAAGCAGATATTATACCTGATGTAATAACAGCAGGGCTAGATAGTGTGGCAATAAGGATGCCTAATAATAGTATTGCTGCAGGACTAATAAGGCTTTCAAAGGTTCCAATTGCAGCTCCTTCTGCTAATATATCAGGAAGACCAAGTCCTACAAGCGTATACCACGTAATAAATGATCTTTATGGAAAGATAGATGTTATTTTAGGCGGAGAAGAGTGCAGGGTTGGGGTTGAGTCAACCGTAGTGGATTTAACAGGCAAACCTACAATATTAAGACCAGGTGGAATAACCTATGAACAGCTTAAAGATGTATTAGGTGATGTGGACATAGATCCTGCTGTAATTAACAAACCTGATAAGAATTTAAAGCCAAAAGCACCAGGCATGAAATACACCCATTACTCTCCTAAAGCTGATATGTTTATAGTAAATGGAGATGTTCATAAGGCAACAGAAAAGATAAAAGAACTTGTACTTAAATATCAAAGTGAAGGAAAAAAAGTAGGCGTCATGGCAACAGATGAGACTTATTTTGAATATAAATCTGGTATTGTGCTGTCAATGGGCAGCAGGGAAAGCATGGAAACAATAGCCCACTCAATATTTGATAGGTTAAGAGAGTTTGATATTATAGGTGTTGATTTAATTATTGCAGAAGGTGTAGGAGAAGAGGACTTAGGATTTGCAATTATGAATAGAATGAAAAAGGCTGCAGGATATAGTATCATAAATGTATAAAGGTGGTGTATACTTATGAGACTTCTTTTTGTATGTACGGGAAACACATGCAGAAGCAGCATGGCTGAGGCCATTGCAAAAAAGAAAATAAATGAAAATGAAAAATATAAAGATATTATAGTAGAATCAGCAGGCGTATTTGCATTTAATGGGAGCAGTGCATCTAATGAAGCTATTTATGTTATGCAAAATAGGGGAATAGATTTAAAATGCCATAGGGCAAGGAGTATTACTACTGATATTATAAAAAAGGCTGATTTAATACTTACAATGACAGAAAATCATAAGAGGGCAGTGAGTGATATTAGTAAAAGTGCAAATATGAAAACATTTACACTAAAAGAATATGCATCAGGTGAGAAGGGTGATATACTAGATCCATTTGGGCATAATATAAAGGTTTATGAAAGCTGTGCAGATGAACTTGAGATGTATATTGAAAAGGTTCTTGAAAAGATAGCATAAATAAGATTGATATTATTTTATACCTGATGTAAAATATTAAAGGCGTTAAGATGCCGAAACGGTATTATTATAAAGTTATTATAATAATAACAATAATAGTAGTAAAGAGGCGAGTTTATGAGTTTAAAAGTAGCTATTGGCAGTGATCATGGCGGCTATGGGCTTAAAGAGAATGTAATGGAGTACCTTAAAAACAAAGGGATAGAGTATAAGGACTTTGGGTGTTATAGTTGTAGTTCTGTAGACTATCCTGACATAGCACTCCCAGTTGCTGATGCAATTACATCAGGGGAATTTGACAGAGGTATACTTATATGCGGCACTGGAATAGGAATATCCATTGCAGCCAACAAGGTTCCTGGTATAAGGGCAGCACTTTGCAGTGATACTTTTAGTGCAAGGATGTGCAGAATGCACAATGATGCAAACATACTAGCAATGGGAGGAAGAGTAGTAGGCCCAGGACTTGCTCTTGATATAGTAGATGAATTCCTAAAGGGTGAGTTTGAGGGGGGAAGGCATATAAAAAGAGTTGAAAAAATAACAGAAATCGAAGAAAAATTTCAAAAAGGTAGAGGTGAAAGTTTGAATGAATAACGTTACACTAATTGACCATCCACTAATACAACACAAACTAGGTATACTTAGAGATAAGGAAACAGGTTCTAAAGATTTTAGAGAGCTTGTAGAAGAGATTGCACTGCTTATGTGTTATGAAGTTACAAGGAGCATGCCTTTAGAGGAAATAGATATAGAAACTCCTATATGCAAAACAAAGGCAAAGTCTTTAGCAGGTAAAAAGGTTGGTATAGTTCCCATACTAAGGGCAGGTCTTGGTATGGTACCTGGAATGTTAAAACTTATTCCAGCAGCTAAGGTTGGACATATTGGACTATATAGAGATCCCAAGACATTAAAGCCTGTAGAATACTACTGCAAACTACCTTCAGATATTGAAGATAGAGATATAATAGTTACAGATCCAATGCTTGCAACAGGAGGATCTTCTAGTGATGCAATAACTCTTTTGAAGAAAAAAGGAGCAAAGAATATAAAGCTTATGTGTCTTGTAGCAGCTCCAGTAGGACTTGAGTATGTTACAAAACATCACCCAGATGTAGAAATATTTACTGCAGCCATAGATGAAAAGTTAAATGAAGATGGATACATAGTACCAGGACTTGGAGATGCAGGAGATAGATTGTTTGGAACCAAATAATATTATATAATAAAACAAAAGGCTCTCTAAAAATAGGAGAGCTTTCTGTTTTATTATGGGAAATTAATGTTTTTGTACAAAAATCATGATTTTTCATTTATAATATATAAAGTGATGTTTTTCACTAACTATTCACTATTACTTATTAACTATGATTTGGGGGCCATTAAAACCATGGAAAGAAGAGATAAAAAAAACTACTATCTTGATATAGCGGAGACCGTTTTAGAAAGAGGTACATGCCTTAGAAGAAATTATGGCTCAATAATTGTAAAAAATGATGAAATAATATCCACAGGATATTCAGGGGCACCCCGAGGCAGAAAAAACTGTACTGATTTAGGTTTTTGTAGGAGAGAGAAGTTAAATATTCCAAGGGGAACCCATTATGAAATGTGCAGATCAGTTCATAGTGAGGCTAATAGTATAATAAGCGCTTCAAGAAGGGACATGATTGGATCTACTTTATACCTTGTTGGAAGAGATGTTAAAACTGGTGAATATGTAGAAAACGCAAATTCATGCTCCATGTGTAAAAGACTTATTATTAATTCGGGTATAAAATGGGTAATAATTAGAGATACAAAGGATAACTATAGAGAAATAGGAGTTGAGGAATGGATTAAAAACGATGATTCACTTTCAGGTGAAGTTGGGTATTAAAATCAAGTGCAATACCTATAAAGGATGTGTTTAAATTGAGTTTGCATTACAAAATGTTCTTAACTGCTTTGATAATAAGCGCTGCTGCAACACCTTTGGTAATGAAACTGGCAAAAAAGATAGGGGCAATAGACGTTCCAGAGGATAATAGAAGGGTTCATAAATTTCCTGTTCCTCTTATAGGCGGTCTTGCCATATATTTATCATTTATAATATCTGTTATTGTATTTATACCAAAGAGCAGCTATGTACTAAATAATCAGGTAATGGGCATAATACTTGGCAGTACTTTTATTACTTTAGCAGGGCTTATTGATGATATAAAACCCCTAAGGGCTAGAAATAAGTTTATACTTCAAATAATTGCTGCAACCATACTTATATTCTTTGATGTTAGAATAGAGTTTTTAACAAACCCATTTAGTAATATAAATAGCATGATAGATATCGGGTGGCTATCAATACCTGCAACACTAATTTGGATTGTTGGAGTCACTAATGCATTTAACTTCATTGATGGACTTGATGGGCTTGCAGCAGGGGAAGCTGTTATATCGTGTGCAACTTTATTTATAATATCCAAGATGAATGGCAGGGAGGCTGCAATGCTTCTAACTGCAGCACTAGCAGGAGGAGCTTTAGGATTTTTGCCTTACAATTTTCATCCAGCCAAAATATTCATGGGTGATACTGGATCTCAATTTTTAGGGTTTGTACTTGCAGCAATATCAATTCAAGGTGCAATTAAATCTGCCACTGCAATTGCAGTAGCAGTCCCAGTACTTGCATTAGGTCTTCCCATATATGATACGCTTATATCAATGATTAGAAGATACATAAACAATAGGCCTGTATCTGAAGCAGATAAGGGGCATCTGCATCATAGACTTCTAGAACTTGGACTAAATCAAAAACAAGCGGTTCTTATAATGTATGCTATAAGCACCTCACTTGGTATTTGTGCAATACTTGCTGCAAAGCTTGGCGGATTAATATCCATGTTAATACTTATAATAGTACTTGGACTTGTATTATTTTTTGCAAAAAGACTTGGATTGTTTAGAAAAAGGAAAAATGATGAGGATTAGGTGATACTATGGAAAAGATAAAAGTAATGACTATTTTTGGTACACGACCTGAAGCTATAAAGATGGCTCCTTTAATAAAAGCTCTTGAAAAAAATGATGATATTATATCTAAGGTATGTGTTACAGCCCAACATAGGCAAATGCTAGATCAGGTTTTAGCGGTTTTTAATATAAAACCTGATTATGATTTAAATATAATGAAGGAAAGGCAATCACTTTCAGGTATTACATCTTCAGCATTAACGGGGCTTGAAGGCGTAATTAAAGATGAGAAGCCAGACATTGTACTTGTACATGGAGATACCACAACAACCTTTGCAGGAAGCTTAGCAGCATTTTATAACAAGGTTAAGGTTGGCCATGTTGAGGCTGGGCTTAGAACTTTTGATAAATACTTTCCATACCCAGAAGAGATGAATAGATGCCTTACAAGCAGGATTGCTGATTTGCATTTTGCTCCTACATCTTTAGCAATGAATAATCTATTAAGGGAAGGCATAGATGAGAGAAATATATTTGTAACAGGAAATACAGTAATAGATGCAATGGCATCAACTGTTGATAAAAATTATACTTTTTCTAATGAAACATTGAGAAATTTAGACTTTAAAAAAAGAAAGGTAATATTTATAACTGCCCATAGAAGAGAAAATTGGGGAGAACCATTAGAGAATATTTGCAATGGGCTAAAAGAAATTGCTGAGAAATACCAAGATGTAGAGATAGTATACCTTGTTCATTTAAATCCAGTTGTACAAGATACAGCAAATAGCATACTTGGCGGACTTGACAGGGTTCATCTTCTCCCACCTCTTGATATAAAGGAAACTCATAATCTTATGGATAGATGCTACATGGTAATGACGGATTCAGGCGGACTTCAAGAGGAAGCACCTAATCTTGGTAAACCAGTACTTGTTCTAAGGGATGTAACTGAAAGACCTGAAGCTGTAAAAGCAGGCACGGTAAAGGTAATTGGTACTAATAAAGATAGAATAGTTAAAGAAGCATCAGCCTTACTTGAGGATAAAAATGAATATGGTTTGATGTCAAAAGCCGTAAACCCATTTGGCGATGGAAAGGCATCCTCTAGAATTGTTGATGCAATTACCTATTATTTTGGACTAAAAAAGCAAAGACCAAAGCAATTTATAATATAAAAATAAGCTTAATGAAAAAAACGATGGATTTCATCGTTTTTTTTGTTATTTTTTTCAATAAAAAAACTTTTTTCTGTAGCATATAATATGAGAAATATATAGATAATAAATATAAAGAAAATATTAAATGTTGTGCCTTAAAAACTAAAGTAAAAAATATACCTGTATAAATATAAAAAATGTGTCAATAATTTAAATGAAAAATGGGAAATAGGGAATAGAGCTTTTAATCCCCCTTTTGTAGAGTCTATTCCCGCCCCATTTTTAATATTAAAATAATTATTTATAGAATACAGGTGTATAAATGAAAAAGTCTGTTTTATCATTTTTATTAATATTTACAAGCCTTATGACAACATCCTATAAAAGGCAGGATAGCTATTATAATTTAGAAAAGGCATTAAATCAAACAGGACTAAATTTATATTGTAAAAACTTTATAACATGGGGAAAGCTTAATGAATGTTTAACTGCAGAGGGCGACATTAAAAGTTTAGGGGAAGATATTGCTAATCATATGGGGTTAAATAATTACTTAAGTGAATCCTCACATACCAAAGACTATAATAAGTTTCTGATAAAATCTAGTACGGCCATGGGGGATATAAATATAACGGTAAAGAATCTATTAAACCAAAGCCATGGAGAAGACGAAACCATTGTCATTATAGAGGTAATGCAAAGTGGGGACAATTTAAACGGTGATGCTGATGCTTGGAAAAACACTACTATGGAAAATGCTTTAGAAAGTTTAAAGGTTCATGGGATTGATACTACTACTAGTTATTGCATAGTGGCATATTATGATGGTCATGTTAAAGAGGGTAAGAGGGAAGATACTATAACAAAGATACTAAAAAACCTAAATGCCCGTCATATTAGAGATATTGATGTTGATAATCTAAGGAGCTCTTTAGGTTATTCTAATATACTGCCTATGGATAAAAAAATATTAAATGAAAAAATAAATATAAATGTAGCCTATAGATACAGTAAATATGAAAACAAAAGTCTTTTTTATATTGGAACACCTGTAATAAATTTGGAATACTAGCATTTGGCTATACCTAAAGCTAAATGAGTGGGAATTATTTTTTGCTATTTTACATCTTGATTGGAGGAGACAAAATGTCAAAGTTAATAATAGATGGTGGGAGGAGACTTAATGGAACCGTAAGGATTAGTGCAGCGAAAAATTCTATTTTGCCCATTATTGCTGCTTCGCTTTTATCTTCAGATATATGTATATTAGAGGATATCTCTCTCTTAGAGGATGTTTACTGTATGGGCGATGTTCTAAAGTCTTTAGGAGCAGATGTTACAATAGACGACAATAAAATAGTAATAGACCCAAGGAATATACTCTACTTTGAGCCCCCATACGATTTAGTTAGAAAAATAAGGGCTTCTTTTTTAGTTATGGGCCCCTTGTTAGCCAAAATGGGAAAAGTAAAGATATCTCTCCCAGGTGGCTGCAATATAGGAACAAGGCCAATTGACCTTCACCTAAAAGGGTTAAGTGCTCTAGGAGCTAATATAAACATTGGCCATGGATATGTAGAGGCAGAGGCTTCTAAACTTCACGGCGCAAAGATATACCTAGACTTTCCTTCTGTAGGTGCTACAGAAAATATTATAATGGCATCAACCTTATCTGAGGGAGAAACTATAATAGAAAACTCTGCAGAGGAGCCTGAAATAGTCGATCTGGCTAATTATCTAAACAGCATGGGTGCAAATATTGTGGGTGCAGGTACAGATACAATAAAGATAATGGGGGTTGAAAGTTTAAAAGGAAGCAGCCATTGTTTAATCCCCGACAGGATAGAAGCAGGTACATTTATGATAGCCTGTGCCGTAGCCGGTGGGGATGTCAGGATAGAAAACGTAATAATAGAACATGTAAAGCCAGTTATTGCAAAGCTCACTGAAGCAGGAGTTGAGGTAATAGAGGAACAAAATAGTGTAAGGATTATATCAAAGGAAAGGCCAAAGGCAATAGATATAAAAACACTGCCATACCCAGGATTCCCTACAGACCTTCAGGCTCCAATGATGGCACTTTTGAGTATATCAGATGGAACTGGAATAATAACTGAGACAGTATTTGAAAATAGATTTATGCATGTATGTGAACTTAATAGAATGGGAGCCAATATAAAGATAGATGGAAGAAGTGCAGTAATAGAAGGAGTATCCAAGCTTACTGGGGCAATGGTCAGGGCAACAGATTTAAGAGCAGGAGCAGCCCTTGTCATTGCAGGGCTTATTGCAGATGGAAGGACAGAAATTAGTGATGTGTATCATATTGATAGGGGATATGTGGGGATTGAGAGTAAGTTGAGATCTGTGGGAGCTTTAATAGAGAGAGTTAATAGTTAATAGTTAATAGT
>DIRE01000064.1:45520-51327 GCA_002426575.1 Clostridiaceae bacterium UBA5444
TAATAGTTAATAGTTAATAGTTAAGAAGTAAGAAACAAAAGTAAGAGCTAAGAACTAATAGGTAAGAAATAAAAGTTTATTTTTGTGTGGTTAGAATAATACTATTCTTGGGATAGTATTATTTTTAATTTTATAAAGCAATCGATATATATGCAATTGAAAGTTTCCCACAGTAGATTTAAATCTGCTGTGGGATGTATTTTTTGTGGGGGTGGGGTTTTTATCATATTTTATGGTTGCTGTAAATAAAATAATAAAAGATGGTTAAATGGGATTTGCTGAAATTGGAATATGGTACAAAGGAGGAGAGGTATGAAGGAAGTAGGGTATATGATTTTAGCAATCATACTAATAATTTTGTTTATTCCAGCTATGATTGTAGGTACAGCTAAAAGGGGACAAGTGAAAGTGGATAGTGGCGAAGGCATAGATATATCTGGGAGTGTAATTGTGGGGGATGAAAATAAAGAGGAGAAAAGTAAAGAAGAAGAGAGTAAGGAAAAAGACAATAAGGATAAATTAAATATTGGAAAAGACGAGGAGCCTTGTATAAAAGTTTTTATTCATTCAGAAAATAAAACGGTATATATGCCACTTGAGGAATATATAAGAGGGGTATTGTGTGGAGAGATGCCCGCAGAGTTTGAAGTAGAGGCTTTAAAGGCACAAGCTGTTGCGGCTAGAACATATGCAGTTACAAGGATGAAGGAGTTTGGAAGCAAGGGATGCCAAAGGGGAGAGGATGCCGATATATGTACAGACTCAACCCATTGTCAGGCATGGATATCAAAGGAAAAAAGGATGGAGTCTTGGGGGGCTTTAAATGGACAAAAGTATTGGGACAAAGTAACCAAGGCAATAAATGATACTAAGGGGCAAATACTTACCTTTGATTCTGTACCGGTTATGTACCCGCTATATTTTTCCACAAGCAGTGGTAAAACCGAAAATAGCGAAGATATTTTTAAAAGCAATGAGCCTTATTTAAAGAGTGTTGTAAGCCCTTATGAAAAGGAAGCACCTAAATTTGCTAGTAAGGTTACATTTACAACAAATGATTTTATCAAGAAATTTGCAGATTCTCAGTACAAAATAAAGCTCGATAAATCTAACATAAAGTCTCAAGTAAAAGTCCTATCAAGAACTGAGGGGGGAAGTGTAAAATCAATTAAGGTGGGGTCAAGTACCCTATCAGGAACCTCAGTTAGATCAATACTTAAGTTAAATTCAGCGAATTTTACAATTGAGTTTGGCAAAAATGATGTAACGCTTTCTGTTTCAGGATATGGCCATGGAGTTGGAATGAGCCAATGGGGTGCAAATGGAATGGCCAAACAGGGTAAAAACTATAAAGAAATACTAAAGCATTATTATAAGGGAACTGATATAAAAACTATTAAGGACGTATATGGAAGTAAGGCTAAGTAAATTATACTTAATCTAGGGAAGTAATAGATCTGCCTATAAAAAATAATCTAAAAATCCATATGAAATAATTTATGGATTTTTAGATTATTTTTTTATATTTTTTGCAAAACATGACATAAAAAAAGATAAGCTGGGCAATTATAAGTATAGGAGAAAGGAGGTGGATGTTTTAAATAAATTTAGAAAAAATGTGAACTAAATGTATTTTATACGGAATTGTGGACAAACTAAATATAGGAGGTGTTTATTAGTATGAAAGGAAATTTCGGTAGAAGATTTTCAAGAGATAGGGTTATTAGGTTTTTCGATAAAGAGGGTTTTTACATTGTTCTATTCCTTTGCGTATGTATAGTTGCCATAACAGCCATATGGGTAGCAAAGACAGACACTGGAAAGGATAATACAAAAAAGCTGAACTTGGGGGTAGATAAAGGCAGTGAAAGCCAGTTAAACACACCTGACAAGGAAGCATCTATAGGAGATGAAGAATCTGAGATTCCTGTAGAGAACAATAATATCGTCAAACCAAAGCCAGATAATAAGAAGGATCCTAAAGATGAAAAAAAGCCAGATGATAAAAAGAGAGAGGAGAAACCAGCTCCTAAGGAAAATCCAAAGAAAAACACGGACGGGAATTCTTCATTTAATATTCAAAGTCCAATTAAAGATGGGTTAAAGGCTGGTAATATACTTAAAGATCATTCTCCAGATGATCTCTTATGTTTTGAAGCTATGAATGAGTGGAGAATTCATACTGGAATAGACATAATAGCAACAGAAGGCACTGAGGTTACAGCTGCAAGCGGCGGTAAGGTTATAGATGTCAGAAATGACAACGATTTTCTGGGGGGCCTCGGTCAGACGGTTGTAATTGACCATGGTAATGGCTATAGGACTCAATATTCTAATCTTGAAGAAAATACACAAGTTAATAAAGATGATATTGTAAAAAAAGGCCAGATAGTTGGAACTGTTGGGAAAACATCTGTATACGAAAAAGATAGATCACAGGTTGAAAACCCTACTAGTCATTTACATTTTGAGCTCTTTTCCAAAGAAGCTGGAACTTATGTGAGTGTGGACCCTAAGAAATACATTCAAGTGCAGAAATAAAGAGTGCAATCTGCACTCTGTTTTTTTAAATATGTGGACAATTATGAAATCCTTTTGATAATAGTTAACAACATATTTGCATATTAATTAATCAGGAGAATAATTAAGGAGGTAGCATTTTTGAAGGATTACATTGAAGAAAGAGTACTTGAAGTAGCCAAATATATTATAGATTCAAAATCAACAATTCGTAAGACAGCAAAGATATTTGGGGTAAGTAAAAGTACAATCCATAAAGATATTACAGAGAGACTTCCCAAAATAAACCCTCAAATTGCAAATGAAGCCAAGGAAATATTAGAATATAATAAAGCTGAAAGGCATATAAGGGGCGGAAGGGCAACAAAGATGAAATACAAAGCTGCAAATGAATAAAAGAGCGGAAAATATAAAATATACAATTTAGTGTATACAACTTAAAACACACAGTATATAAATAAATATTTAAAATTATATAATCTCTACATCTAAAAAAAATATGGAATCATATCACAAAAAAGAGGAAATAGTAATTTTGTGAAGAATATTATTCAATAGTTGCTCTATAACAGTTATAACTATATAATTTAATAGAGTATAGTTAATAAATATTCCAAAAATAGAATTATATAATCTGCAGATGATTTTGATTATATAAAAATAATAAGTTTTATTTTAGATGTAGGGAGTGAAATAGATGGGTATATTCAGCATTAGTACCGACATGGGGATAGATCTTGGGACTGCTAGTGTTTTAGTATATATTAAGGGAAAAAATATTGTACTTAACGAACCTTCAGTTGTTGCAACAGACGGTACTAAACACAAATTGCTTGCTGTTGGAGAAGAAGCAAGGCAAATGATTGGTAGGACTCCAGGAAATATAATCGCAACTAGGCCTCTAAAAGATGGGGTAATCTCAGATTATGACGTAACAGAGCGTATGCTTAGATATTTTATAAGAAAGGCTCTCGGAAAATGGGGAAGTATTACTCGCCCAAGAGTTGTTATATGTATCCCATGCGAAGCAACAGAGGTTGAAAAAAGAGCGGTAAAAGATGCTGCTTTGTCAGCAGGTGCGGGTAAGGTATTTTTAATGGAGGAACCAATTGCTGCGGCTATTGGTGCAGGGCTTGATATTTCAGTGGCAAGCGGAAATATGGTAGTTGATATTGGTGGGGGAACCACTGATGTGGCTGTTATATCTCTCGGAGGTATGGTTGTAAGATCATCTATTAAGGTTGCAGGAGACAAGTTTGACGAGGCTATAGTAAGATACATAAGGAAAAAGTATAATATGATGATTGGAGAGAGAACCTCTGAAGATTTAAAGATAAAAATAGGTACTGCATATCCAAGAGAAGAAGACGTTACAATGGACATAAAGGGCAGGGATCTTGTATCAGGGCTTCCCAAGAGCATAACAATATCATCTGAAGAGATGAGAGAAGCTCTTGAAGAGACGGTTTATACTATTGTTGATTGTGTTCATTCAGTTCTTGAGCAGACACCACCTGAGTTAGCTGCCGATATAATAAATAAAGGTATTGTTCTAACTGGGGGAGGATCTCTCCTTCATGGACTTGATAGGCTTATAGAATCAAGAACTCAAGTACCTACAGTTATAGCAGATGATGCCGTAAGTTGTGTTGCTCTAGGTACTGGTAAAGCTCTTCAAGAGCTAGATAAGTATGGAGATATTTTAGCTGCTTCAGCAGACGAATTATCAAGATAATATAAGTTCACCTCTATTGGAATGACGAGAGTATAATTTCAAAACGAAGCCCCCGTGGCTGACAAAATGGCTGAGGATATAACCTCGGCCATTTTCATTATTAGATTAAGTCTTATACCTCTTATGGAAAATATATCTGACACTTCTAGAGAATCTACAATTCCAATTATAGAAACATCACCTACATGGGGTAGGGTTTTACCCACACCTTTACCGGGATGTACAGGCCCTTTTTTAATCTGTATGTCTCCAATATAGTCACTATACCCAAGGCATGCATCTATTGCAATAATAAACGGGCTTTCATATTTTCTATATATATTATTTATAACCTCGGTTAAATTTACTGCATGAGCAGGGTTTTCTAAAGTCCCTATAACAGGATAGGGGATATTGCCTTTTATAAGCATGGTTCCTATAAGTGGCCCTAGGCAATCGCCTATACATTTATCAGTACCTATACACATTATAATGGTATCACTAAAAAAGTACTTGCTTATAACCCCGCTTAAAACATCTATGGCATCTGAATCTGTAAATTTAACCCTTACTTTGGTGCTTAAGTCAATGTTTATACATTTATCTTTGTTCAATATGTACACCCCCTGTATATGTATATATAGGATTGTCCTTTTTAATGACAATTAAAGAAATATCTCTAGGCAGAGGTTGACTAAAACATATACTGTATAAAAATAATAAAAGATATCAATAATAATAAATACAGTATTTTGTTAATTAAGATTTCGAACTAGAGGAGGAAAATGAAAATGGGCAGAAAAGCACTTTATTACTTATTAGTAATTGCAATAACAATAGGTTCAACAAATATAATGCTGAATATGAGAAAAACAAACAAGGGGATTAATCCATCAGAAATAGACTATGAAAGCTGGATGGAAGATACCCAATATGAAGGCTACATATTTGATGATTATAATAAAAAGGTTAGCATTGATTATATAGACAATGTATATAAAAAGCCAGATGCAAAGCAAAATAATGCTATTGATGAATCAGCCTTTAAAAACTTTGAAAAGGATGATAAAGGCCTTGATTTTAGGATGCTAAAAAATGAGATGGAGATTGAGCAAAGGTCTATAAGCGACAGCATGGTTAAAAACGAAAGCAATGATGCAATGGGTGCAGTAGGTATTGACACGGATTTGGAAATGGAAGATAGAGACAATATGGTTATATTGGTAAGGAGTTTATATCAAAATGAGATCCCAAAGTTTAAAAAACTATTTGACGCGGGGATAAGCAAAAATGAAGTTGATTCAATTATGGATGAACTAAGTGGAAGGCTATCCCAAAGTGATAAAGATTGGCTTTTAAAAGTGATAGAAAATAATAGAGTAAAGTAGCAAACGCTAAAGAAATTAAGAAAACAGCATTTATTATCAGAAAATGAGGGCTTGTGGGAAGGTTTATCATTTGAAAAAAGGTTATGTTTTTGATAGACTACTATATGTTGTCACAAGCTATGACCATGGATGGATACCCAAGTGGCTAAAGGGGGCAGACTGTAAATCTGTTGTCAGTGACTTCG
>DIRE01000064.1:51485-51642 GCA_002426575.1 Clostridiaceae bacterium UBA5444
ACTGTAAATCTGTTGTCAGTGACTACGATGGTTCGAATCCATCTCCATCCACCAACTAAAGATAAAACACGTTGTTATTTTAACAACGTGTTTTTTACGTTATAAGTAACTGTTCAGTTTTAAACAGGCTATGTAAGTAACTGTTGGTTTTTAAACC
>DIRE01000064.1:51887-71673 GCA_002426575.1 Clostridiaceae bacterium UBA5444
TAGGCATTTAAGTCGCTGCTACAGTAAACCAACATATCCTGACGTCAGCACCGTACTAAAACATAGCCTTATGTTAGACAATAAAATTTACATATACAACAATAACTAATTATGTTAATATTATTTAAATAAAATTTTTGAATTGTGGAGTAATTTTAGGCGGTGATGTATTAATGAAAAAAGCAATAATTTTTATTTTGATACTGTTTATGATGGTGTTTATTGCATCTTGTACAAAAGATGCTCCAAAGGAAGAACAAAAGAATGCAAAGATAGGTTATACACCAGACAATAGAGATTATATGGTACCTGATAGGCCAAGAAAGATACCTGTGCTTTCTCCTCCTAAAAGCTTTATATCAGAAGCTAAATATGATATCCCAGCAGATAAAGTATATTATAAGGGCAGGGCTGTTGTATTAACTTATCATCACATAAGCACAGAGCCTTTTAGCGGAATAACAATAAAGCCTGAAAGGTTTAGGGAAGATCTTAAAATGTTAAAAGATAATTATTTCAATGTCATATCATTTAGAGATCTTACTGAAGCTATGGATGGGAATATAAAACTTCCGCCAAATGCTGTTGTAATAACCTTTGATGATGGCATAGAAAGTTTTTATAAATATGCTTTTCCACTGCTTAAAGAATATAATATGCCAGCAATAAACTTTACTATTACCTCAAGAAATGAAAGCTATTCTGCTTCAAAAAATGACTTTAACCCTCTATCTCCTAATGAGATAAGGGAAATGTATAAAAGCGGAATTATAGACATAGGCTCTCATAGCCATGAAGGCCATGATTATACAATTAAAAATGAAAAAGGAGACAAAGGCGGCATTCTAGCCTATAGAACATATGATATTTCAAAAGGCAGCTATGAAACTGTTGAAGCATATGATAAAAGAGTTGTTGACGACTTAGAAAAGTCTAGAGACTATATTAAATCTTATACAGATAACTCAACAGATGCACTGTGCTTTCCTTTTGGGCACTATAATTCTAATCTTGTAGAACTTTCAGAAAAGGCAGGGTTTAAGTACTTTGTAACAACCGTGGCAGGATACAATAAGGAGAATTCTAAAAGCATATATATAAGAAGAATAAGATCAGGTGACGCAAAACTTACGCCTCAAGATTTAAAAAACAATATAATAAGCTGTGGTAAGGGCAATAAAAGTTAATAATATATAGAGATAAAAAAACGGTTTGAATTTCATAACTGAACCATGATAATAGGTAGGCTACATATTCTATGTGCGCCATACCTATTATTTTTTTACTATACAATTATATCCGCAGTAATATATAAAGGTAATTTCATGAAATATTTTATTAATTATAAGGTAAAACATTTAGTTTTATAGTAAAATGTTAATATGTGAAGAAATTGCATAATTCTACATTAATTGCTGAACTAATATATAATATGATATATTCATTAGAGTGGTAAATGTAATAATATAGAGGATTTCAGTATTTTATATAGAAATGCTTGTTAATATATAATGAATGCTATTATAAAATCATAAATACTTATTCTAAATATTATAAAAAGAGGGTGAGTTAATGAAAGATAGCAGAAGTGGCGAAGTCCAGGTAAGAGGTGGGAAGGTAATAGTAACTGATCCATTTGGAGATGGGGAAAGGGCGGTTATTTTTCCAGGAAAGGGAGTAAAACTTTTTGTAGATGATTCACTTGTTGAAGAATCAGCATTGGTAACAGAGGATTCTAAAATAAGGGTTGAAGTTGAAAACAAAGAGTCTGAAAAGAAGTTTGATATTGATATTGATGGGAATAAGCTATCTGCTAAGGTAAGAATTTTTTATAGCGACGGAAAAAAGTACAAGCTTAAGGATAAACCTCCTAAAAATCAAATGGCTCTTGAAGTTTTTGATGATGAAATAATAAAATGTGAGCCATATACAATTGAAGAGGCAAAATCTATTTTAAAAAGCAGGGGAATTGTATATGGAATTTTAGAGGAGGAACTTATTAAAGCAATCTCAGAAGGAACAGGCAAATCAGTTGTTGTGGCTAAAGGGCAAGAGCCTGTAGATGGCACTAATGATGCACTAGTTCCAAAATTTAAAAATAACGATCATTTAGTTGAAGTAAATGGAAGGGTTGATTTCTACAGCATAGGAAAAATTGCTTCAGTTGAAGAGGGAGAACTGGTTGCAGAAAAGGTACCAGGTGATGAAGGAAAGCCAGGTATAAATATTCTAGGTGCTAAGACAAATCAGAGAAGGGGAAGAAAGTATAACCTGACAGCAGGGAAAGGCACAACTATTTCAGAGGATGGACTAAAGATTTATGCTAAAACCCAAGGAAGGCCTGATATAAAAGGATGGGTGGTTAACGTAAATGAAGTTTATGAAATTAAAAATGATGTGGATGTGTCCACAGGAAATATAGAGTTTGTTGGGGATGTTGTAATAAAGGGAAACATAAAGGAAGGAATGAAGGTTAGAGCCGGAAATGATGTTATACTTTTGGGGAATATAACTGGGGGAGAAATCATTGCGGGAGGCAACGTAACAGTTAAAAATAATATAATAGGAAGTACAATCAAAGCAGGTTACAATGATTTCATGAATACAAACATTATTGAATCCCTAGAGAAAATAACCAAAATGCTAGATGAAATATTTTTTGCTGCAGAAATGCTCAAGAACACGGGAAAATTGACGAATATATATAGAGATGGTCAGATTATTAAACTTTTAATTGATACAAAGTATCCTGCCATTAATAAATATATATCAGAGCTGCAGGAGATTTTATTGAGCAATAGAGAAATAATCGATATGGATACCATGCAGTTAGGAGCTAAGCTTATTAAGTATTATACAGGTAAAGGGCCTCTTTTAATCAGTAATTATGATACATTAAAAGAACATTCTGAGTATATAAAAAATCAAATTGAGGTTTTAAATAGTAGTATAAAAGAACCCTCAAATATTATGGTAAACTATGCTCAAAACTCATACCTATCTACTAGCGGAAATATAAAAGTTAATGGTAAAGGTTGCTATACATCTGTTTTAACATGTAAAGGTGATGTAATATTTGAAGGCAAGATAGGAGTTTTAAGAGGTGGCAGTATAGATGCGGTAGGGGATGTGTATGTTAATGAACTTGGTTCTCCAGGAGGGGCAATGACAACAGTTGGGGTAGGAAAAGATTCAACAATAACAGCAGAAATTGCCCATTTAAATAGTGTATTAAGAGTGGGATCTTTATCCACTAAACTAGAAGGCTCTGTAAGGAATTTAAAAGCCTATTTATATAAAGGAGAACTTATGACTGAAAAGTCTAATTTTTATTGAGGGAGGCAAGAAAATGGAATCAGATGATAAAAAGGTCGTTGTTTTTAAGATAGAAGACGAAGAATATGCCATAGAAATTATACAGATAGAGAGAATAACAAACTTCGAAAAAATAACAAGAATACCTGATTGCCCAGACTATCTTAAGGGTGTAATAAATGATCAAGGAAGAATAGTGCCTGTTATCGATTTAAAGAGTAGATTTAATCTACCGGGAACTAGTATAACTAGTTCATCTAATATTATTATAACCAAGGAGGACCATGGAAATATAGGAATAATAGTTGATTCAGTATCAGAGGTAATAGATGTTGACAGCAAAATGGTCTCTCCCCCTCCAGAGATAATAGCTGGTATTTTAAAAAAATATATAAAAGGAACTATAAAATATTCTGGTAGAATAATAATTCAACTTGATCTATCAGCTATTTTAGATTTTGAAGAAACAAATGATGTAAAGGAAGCTATATCTGGAGGAGAGTATGGAGATAAATGAAATAAGGGTGGGAATAGCTGATTTGAAAGCAGCACAGCCCCCTGCAAAGATAGTAACAATTGGACTTGGTTCATGTGTTGGAATAGCTTTATTTGATAGAGTAAATAATGTGGGGGGACTAGCACATATAATGCTTCCTGATAGTACACAATTTACAAACAAAACAAATCCAGCTAAATTCCCTGATCTTGCAATACCACTTTTGCTTCAAGAAATGATAAAGCTTGGAGCAAATAAATCTTTTATGTTTGCAAAAATAGGTGGGGGAGCAAGTATGTTTAACTTTTCAGATAGTAATTTGACGATGGATATAGGAAATAGAAATGTAAAGTCTGTTAAAGAAATACTTTTAGAAATGTCTATACCCCTTAGGGGAGAGGACACGGGGGGCAATAAGGGAAGGACTATGATTTTAGATGTTGCAACTGGAAAGAGCTACATAAAAACTATAGATCAAGGCATTAAAGAAATTTAGATGGAAGTGGATGACGATATCTATGAATAAAATAAGAGTTCTTGTTGTAGACGATTCTGCATTTATGAGAAGAATTATAAGTGATATGCTCTCAAGTGACTCATCCATTGAAGTAGTTGGGACTGCAAGAGATGGCATACGGGCAATTGAAAAGCTTAAGACCACTGAAGTTGATGTAATTACAATGGATGTGGAAATGCCTAGAATGAATGGTCTTGAGACTCTTAAAGTTATAAATGATAAATATAATATACCAATTATAATGTTAAGCAGTTTTACAAAGCAGGGGGCAGATATAACTATAGATGCATTAGAGTTTGGAGCTTTTGACTTTGTACAAAAGCCGTCTGCTAGACTGGATGGGTCTGCAGCAGATGATATGAAAGATGAGTTAATAAGCAAAGTAAAGCTTTGCTGCAAAGATGGAGATTGCAAATCAGATAGAAAAAATGAAATAAGTACAAGAAAGAGGCAGGAAAGACCTAAAATGGATGACATAAAAGCTGTATGCATTGCAGCATCCACTGGAGGGCCTAAAGCATTATCTAAAATAATACCTATGTTTCCAAAGAATTATAGGCTTCCTATTCTTATAGTTCAGCATATGCCTGGGGGATTTACAAAGGCTTTTGCTGAAAGGCTTAATGCAAGTTCTAATATAGAGGTAAAGGAAGCTGAAGAGGGAGATAGTATACTGCCAGGCATGGCATACATAGCCCCGGGTGGATATCATATGGTTGTAAATAAACAAGGAATGATTTCCTTAAATCAAGAGCCGCCTCTTCATGGGGTATGCCCTTGCGCAGATAAACTATTTTTGTCAGCTGTAGAGAATATAAAAGGAAAATTAGTGGGTGTAGTTTTAACTGGAATGGGCAAAGATGGCAGCGATGGACTTGAGGCCATTTACAAAAACAATGGAGTATGCATAGCAGAAGATGAAAGTACTTGCACCATATATGGCATGCCTAAAAGCGCCGTTGAAAGGGGAGTTGTCCATAAAGTACTTCCCCTAGACCATATAGTTGAAGAGATAATAAACATAACAGGTAAATAGAAAATAGGAAATGGAAAATAGGAAATGGAAAATAGGAGGGGTTGCATGGATTTAGATTTAAAACCTCTTGAGAGCTATATATATAGAGAGTTAAAAATAGATCTTTCAGCGTATAAATCTAATCAAATGAATAGGAGATTAAACAATTTAATAGCAAGGAACGGGGCATCTACTACAAAAGAATATATTGAGATGTTAGAGAAAAAGCCCGAAATGAAAAAGAAACTTGCTGATTTTATAACAATAAATGTATCTGAGTTTTTTAGAAATAAGGAACTTTTTGTAGACCTTGAAAACAAACTAAAAGAGATACTTATATCTAATGATAATAAAAAATTGAAGATTTGGAGCGCAGCATGCTCAAACGGGGCGGAACCATATTCTGTTGCAATTATATTAGATAAGCTGTCCCCTAAAGTTAGGCATGAAATATTGGCAACTGATATAGATTCTACAATACTTGAAACAGCGAAGCAGGGGATCTATAATCCTGCAGATGTAAAGAATGTGGACAAAGATATTCTTAAAAGGCATTTTTCTATTTATGATGATGGCAAGTATATTTTAAATGAAGATATAAGAAACAGGGTGAGATTTAAAAAGCATGATCTAATACTTGATGATTATGAAAAAAGTTTTGATCTTATACTATGCAGGAATGTAGTCATATATTTTACGCAAGAAGCTAAGGACAAAATATACAGTAAGTTTTCGGAATCTTTACTTCCTGGAGGACTGTTGTTTGTCGGAGCAACAGAAAGCATATATGATTATAAAAAATATGATTTTGGAAAAGCATCAACATTTATATATCAGAAAAATAAGTAAAAGGTAAGGGTGAATAGGTAAGTATAATATTTTATATAAATTAGTTTTATTTAAAGCTAATGGAGGTGAAGATTTTGGATACATCCCAATATATGACATTGTTCATTGAAGAATCAGAAGAAATAATAGAAAATCTAAATCAATCTATGCTTGAACTTGAAAAGGAACCTGATAATGTGGGTATAGTTAATGAAATATTTAGGTATGCTCATACCATAAAAGGAATGGCTGCCACCATGGGATTTACAAGTATATCAGAACTTACTCACAGCATGGAGAATATATTAGATAAAATGAGAAATAGTGAGCTATCAGCATCAACTGAAATTGTTACTTTACTGTTTAAATGCCTAGATAGGCTTGAAGCAATGCTATACAATGTATCGCAAAATGAAGATGCAAATTTAGACTGCTCTGATTTAATTGAGCAAATAGAAACTACAATGAATGGTGATAGTGGTAAAGCCACAAATGTCTCTGAAACAAAGGCTGATGCTGCACCTGCTGCTTCTGGGTCACCAGCTAAGGCAGGGCTTGAGCTAAATAAATATGACAAGGGAGTATTAGCTACAGCAAAAGAGAAAAAGTTTAATAGCTTTAGAATTGATATTTCTTTAAGAAGCGACTGTCAGTTAAAAGCTGCAAGGGCTTATTTGATTTTTAATAACCTTGAGCAGCATGGAGAGATAATAAAGTCAAATCCTCCTGCAGAGGATATAGAAAAAGAGGAATTTGATACTAGCATATCTTTAGTATTTGTTACTCAAAAGGATAAGGCATTTATAAAGCACCTAGTTGAGAATATATCCGAAATTGAATATGTATCTGTAGATGAAATCACTGATGCAGATACAAAGCAGGTTGTTGAAACCCAGGTTTCAGCTTCAAATAAAATGAAGGAAAGTAAACCACAAAAGGCTTCACCAGCTAGAGCTGGACATTCAAAGAAGTTAAGCCAGTCCGTGAGAGTTGATCTAGATAGGTTAGATAAGCTCATGAACCTTGTTGGAGAACTTGTAATACATAGGACAAGATTAGAGCAGATAAGTTCATCCTATGGACTTACAGAATTAAATGAAACCTTAGAACAGGTTGGAAGGACAACATCAGACCTTCAAGATATTGTAATGAAGGTTAGGATGATTCCTCTAGAGAGCGTATTTAGCAGGCTTCCAAGGATGGTAAGAGACCTTTCCACGGAACTTGATAAAGATATTGATTTTACAATTAAAGGACAGGAAACAGAGCTTGATAGAACGGTTGTAGATGAACTTGGAGAATCCATTATACACATTTTAAGGAATGCAGTGGATCATGGAATTGAAAGCAGAGAAGAAAGAATAAAGGCAGGAAAGAGTGAAACAGGTGTTGTAACAATAACAGCATATCAAGAGGGGAATAAAGCTGTTATAGTGGTCGAGGATGATGGTGGAGGCCTCGATACTGAGAAAATTAGAAGCAAGGCAATAGAAAAGGGAATATATGAAGAGGGAATGAGCGATGACGATATAAACAACCTTATATTCCATGAAGGATTAAGCACTAGCGACAAAATAACAGATGTATCAGGCAGGGGAGTTGGCCTTGATGTTGTAAAAAACAAGATAACATCAATTGGAGGCACAGTTGATCTAAAAAGCGAGCTTGGAAAAGGTACAAGCTTCTATATACATTTGCCTCTAACATTATCAATAATACAGGCCTTGCTAGTTAAAGTTGGAGATGAAACTTTTGCTATATCACAAAGCTTTATCGAGAAGGTTATAAATATCTCAAAAGGAGATATTAAGCTGTCAAACATGAGGGAAATAATAATATATAGGGACGATGTAATACCTGTTGTAAGGTTATCTAAAAAATTAAATCTAAAGAATTGTGATAAAGATGACGATAATTTCATTGTAATTGTAAAAACCGGTGAGAAAAGGGTAGGACTTATGGTAGATTCTTTGGTAGGACAGCAGGAGATAGTAATAAAATCTCTTGGAAAGAGTCTAAAAACTCTGAAGGAATACGTGGGTGCTACAATACTAGGTGATGGACATGTTACATTGATACTTGATGTTGTTTCATTAATTTGAGAAGGGTGAGTAAGCATGGATTATAGGAAGTTTACAGAACTTCAAATTGATGCATTGAGGGAAGTTGGGAATATTGGAGCAGGAAATGCGGCAACAGCACTTTCCCAAATGATACAAAAGAGAATAGATATGTCTGTTCCTGAAGCTGCTATATTACCTCTTGAGGAAATGATCCAAAAGATTGGTAATGAAGAAGATATGGTTGTTGCAGTTATAATAAGGGTATTTGGAGATGCCCCAGGGAATATGGTTTTTTTACTTACAATGAATAGTGCACATGAACTATTAAAGATGCTCTTAGACGAAGAATCAGAAGGAGATCTAACTGAGATGCAGATATCTGCACTCCAAGAGATTGGAAATATATTAACTGGTGCATATATAAATTCAATTGTTAAGTTAACAGGTATGATGCTTGTATCATCAGTGCCTGCAATAAGTGTAGACATGCTCTATTCTTTAATGACTACAGCCTTTATTGAATCAGGTCAGTTTGATGAATATATTATGTCTATAGAAGCAAAGTTTATAATGGGCAAGAAAAATATAAAGGGATACTTCTTTTATATCCCAAAGCCTGGTTCACTTGAAAAACTAATTCAAACTTTAGGCCTTGCATAGTGATTGTACGGCCTTACAGTAAAAAATGGAGGTGCAAATATGTCTCAAAAGGTATTAATAGCTGATGATGCAGCATTTATGAGGATGATGATAAAGGATATATTACTTAGTAATGGGTATGAAATTGCAGGTGAAGCTAATAATGGATTAAAGGCTGTTGAGCTCTATAAAAAGGAAAAACCAGACATTGTTATGATGGATATAACAATGCCTGAAATGGATGGAATAACAGCTGTTAAGGAGATTAGAAAGCTTGACCCATCTGCTAAGGTTGTTATGTGCAGTGCCCTAGGGCAGCAATCTATGGTAATGGAAGCAATACAAAGCGGAGCAAAGGATTTTATTGTTAAGCCCTTCCAACCAGATAGAGTAATAGAAGCTCTTAAAAAGGTGCTTGGGTGATCCTTGAAAGGAGATAAATTATGCAGATTGTTGTATTCAAATTAGGGGAAGAAGAGTATGCGATTGATACTTCCAAAGTACAGGTTATAAACAAAATGATGGATATAACTACTGTACCGAAGGCTCCTGCATATATAAGAGGGCTAATAAACCTTAGAGGAAGTATAGTTACTGTTGTAGACCCCTATATAAAATTAGGTATAGATTCTAAAGATAAAACCTGTGAAAATATAATAATTTTAGAAACAGAGGATGAAGTAATAGGAATTTTAGTTGATAAAGTAACTGAGGTAATAGAAATAGATACAGAAGAACTTAAAAACATATCTTCTAGCAAAGAAGATGACAGAGATTATATAAAAGGTACAATAAATTTAAAGGGGAACATCATAACCTTAATTGATGTAGATGTTTTGCTAGATACAAAATAGTTAAAAAGAGAGGTATATGTAATGGCTGATGTACTTTCTCAGAGCGAAATAGATGAGCTTTTGTCAGCACTGTCATCAGGGGAATTAGCCCCTGAACAAGTCAATGATGGTAAGGACAAGCAACAGATAAAAAAATATGATTTTAAATCTCCTAAAAAGTTTTCAAAAGAGCACTTAAGGACCCTTGAGATGATCCATGAAAGTTATGCAAGGATAATAGGAAGCTATTTAGCTGCTCAAACAAGAACAAATATTGAGATAAAGGTAGCAGTGATTGAACAAGTAACATATGAGGAATTCAATAAATCAATAAGTTCACCCACAATGCTTACTGTATATAGGCTGCCTCCTCTTTCAGGCTCTTTGATGCTTGAAACTGGGCCGCAATTTGTATTTCAAATACTTGACATATTGTTTGGCGGGTCTGGAACTACTGTTTTTAAAACAAGAGAATTTACTGAGATTGAGAAGAATGTTATATCAGGTATAAATAAACACCTTGTAGAAAGTTTTAAACCTGCATGGGAAGATGTACTTGATGTGGAGCCAGAGATACTTAGTGTAGAAACAAACCCAGCATTAAATCAAACTATAGCTCCTAATGAACCTGTTGCACTAATAAGTCTTAGCGTAAAGATAAATAATCTGCAGTCATATATAAATATATGCATACCATATTTGGCAGTTGAAAAAGTTCTTGACAGGCTTGTGGTTCGCTACTGGTTTACGGATCAAGATGAAAAAGATAGGAAAGTATCGAGAAATAAAATAGAGAAGAGAATACAGAATGTACCCCTTGATATGACGACTTATCTTGGGAGATGCACTATCCCTATAAAAAGCTTCCTAGATCTTAAGCTGGGAGATGTAATAATGCTTGATGGGAATGTTGAATCCCCAATTGAAACTTTTATTGAGGACAAACCCTATTATAAAACGGTGCCTGGCACCTTAAATAAGAAAAAAGCTGTTCGTATAGTTGAAATTATGAATAAGGATGTGAATGAAGATGAGCAATGATTTTTTATCCCAGGAAGAAATAGATGCTTTGCTCAATAGGGGAAGCAGTGATTCAGTTAATGATGATGTATTTGATGATGAGGATAAGGATCTTTTAGGCGAAATCGGCAATATAAGTATGGGCTCAGCTGCTACGACCCTTTCGGTGCTTATAAATCAACCTGTAAGCATAACCACTCCAAAGGTAGAGGTTACAACATTAGGACGGCTTAAAGAGACTTTTGAGGTGCCTAACGTTGCCATAGAAGTTCAATTTACTTCAGGACTAAATGGAGTAAATCTACTTGTACTTAAATTGCCTGATGCAGGCGTTATTGCAAGCCTAATGATGGGAGGCAATGGCCAGTATAATGGAGGTGAGCTTGGAGAGATTGAGTTAAGCGCAGTATCTGAATCAATGAATCAGATGATAGGTACATCCGCCACGTCCATGGCCACAATGTTTAAAAAAGAGGTTAACATCTCCCCTCCAAGGACAATGATTTGGGACAATAAAGTTGACAAGCTAAGCAATGTATTAGAAGAAGATGAGGACATTGTAAAGGTTTCTTTTAGATTGACCGTGGGAGATATGATAGACAGCGAAATTATGCAGCTTTTATCATTAGATAATGCAAGAGAGATTATAAATGCAATGATGGGTACCATGTCAAACTCTTCACAAAACTCTTTGCCAAAGGCTACAACAACTTCACCATCACAGCCAGAAGCAAGTTTAGAAGGGACAAGTACCAATAGAGCAGAGGAAAATACAGATGAGGCAGTTCCAGTACAGAAGGTACAATTTATGCCTTTTGATAAGGAAAGCAATGTAAGTGAGCGCAGGAATATTGATTTAATATTAGATGTGCCCATTGAGATATCTGTTATACTTGGTAGAACCAAAAAGACTATTAAGGATGTGCTTGAACTTACAAATGGCTCTTTAATTGAACTTGATAAGTTAGTAGAAGAACCAGTTGAAATACTTGTAAATGGAAAAATGGTTGCCCAAGGAGAAGTTGTAGTTGTCAATGAAAACTTTGGAGTAAGGCTTACTAACATTGTTAGCAATATTGAAAGGGTAAAAGGATTAGGCTCAAAATAAGACATGCATAGCATGTCTTTTTTATTTCACTGTAAAGTATTTATTTTAGCTACCGAAATATTAAATATAATGGATTATATATACCAATATCTAAAGGTGGTGTAATTTATGAAGATTACTGCAAATGCCAGCGTAAATGCTGCTAAGGTATATAGCAAAAACAGTTTAAAAAATATAAATGAAAATATTAAAGGCTCAAAGAAATATGACTCAATAGAAATATCAAATGAAGGCGGCAAGATAGCAAAGTATGTATCCTACGCTAATGACACTATAGACGTAAGACAAAAGAAGGTAGAGGATTTAAAAAACAAAATTAACACTAGAAGCTATAATGTTTCTTCAGAGGACTTAGCATCAGAGATTCTCAAAGCAATAAAAGAGGAGAGAGAAAGTATATGAATATTATAAACATGTTAACCTCACAAAAAGAAGTATTAACTAGCCTATTAGAAATACTAAACAAAGAACGAGATGCATTAATACATGAGGACATAGATGATATTGTCGAGTTTCAAGAAAAGAAAATAGAATTAAAGCAAAAAATAGATGATATAGAAGAGAATAGGCAAGAAATATATGGAGATAAAAGGCTTAAAGAGATACTAGAGTCTATGAAAGGGCAGAACAGACAAAAGGCAGAAAAACTAGGATCAGAAGTTGAAGAATTAGCAGCTGAAATTATTAAGATAAATGACATAAACGATATGCTTGTAAGGCAATCACTAGATTATATAAGGACTATGATAGATTTTTTGACTCCAAAGAAGGTTACTGTATATAAGTCTACTGGAAAAGTTGATAGCAGTGCAGCGCCTAGCAGTGTAATAAACAAAAGCGTTTAATGCTTGATTATAACTAGAGAGGAGAATATACATGTCAGGATTATTTTATACATTTAATATATTTAAAAGTGGTATGGGTGCACAGCAGACCGCCATTAATGTAACAGCCCACAATATATCAAACGCAGATACGGAAGGATACTCAAGGCAAAGAGCAACAATGGTTACCTCAAGGCCAATAGGAATGACTTCATTAAACAGTACGGCAGGGCCTGGTATGATTGGAACAGGAGTTAAGGTTGATGAAGTATCAAGAGCAAGGGATATATTCCTAGATGTTCAGCTAAGAAACGAATTTGCAACATATGGCAATTATGCTGCAAGAGAAGAGTTTTTAAGCAATATTGAGGTCATGGCAATGGAACCTTCTTTTAAAGAGGGACCTGGAATATCTGTGCTTATGGGCAGGATGTGGGATTCATGGCAGGAGCTTTCAAACAATCCTGAAAGTCCAAACACAAAGACAGGGGTTGTGGAAACTACAAAAACCCTCACAGATTCAATGAACCACATATATAATCAGCTTGAAGGGCTTAAAGAACATAGCAATATATTGATGGAAGGAAAGGTAACAGACCTTAACAACAAAGTTACCCAAGTTATTGATCTAAATAGGCAAATAGCAGGGATTATTGGCGTAGGGCAACAACCTAATGACCTTTTAGATACACAAGATTTACTTATAGATCAAATTGCAGAAATGGTAAATATAGATGTGTCAAGGGACGCTCTCGGACAAGCAACTATAAAGATAAAGAATTCAGATGTAGTAATAGTTGGGAAAGATAGAAAGATACTGAGCTTTGATAATACAGATGCTTCACTTCACTGGACAGATTTGAAGGGAACTAAAACTGATGCAAATTTGGAAAATGGAAGCATAGCAGGATATATGTCAGTCCATAGTGAGATAATAAAATATGAGGATCAATTAAATGCACTTGCAAAGGCTGTAGCATATTCTATTAATACTGTTCATAATGGTGGGATACTTCCAGGGGATCCATCCTATGTGCCAATTTTAGTTGCAAATGGAGTTGGAGCAGAAGGAACCCTTGATAATGAGAATGCTATAAACGCTGGAAACATAACAGTAAAAAGTTCACTTCAAAAGGACTCATCAGCTATAAAGGCAGGGAAAACAGGCAAACCAGGAGAAGAAGGAGACGGGAGCAGGGCTCTTGCAATTGCACAGCTTAGGGATGTAAAGTTTAATATTGAACAGTTTAGGGGTGAAACACCCAAAGGAAGAGCCGATAACGATTTTATATATGATGAAGGCAATATGAGGATTGAAAGTAATGATGATGGAATAACACTAGATGGCTATTATAGAAACTATATAATAGAGATGGGCTCATCCTCAAGACAAGCAAAAGGAATGGTGGAGGCTCAAAACGATCTGATACAACAATTAGATATAAGAAAAGAATCAGCATCAGGTGTTAATAGGGACGAAGAAACAGCAAGCTTGATACAACACTACCATTCTTTTAATGCAGCAGCAAAAGGTATAGCTGTTATAGATGATATGCTAGACACTGTAATAAATAAACTTATAAGGTAGGGAGGTGTAAGATTTGAGAATAACTGATAAGGTCTTAATGAATACTTATTTAGGAGATTTAAATGGGAACCTTCAAAAAATGCTTAAGTATGATGAACAGCTTTCATCTGGAAAAGCATTCCGCAGGCCGTCAGATGATCCCTTTAGAGTATCAAGATCCATTGACTTAAATAGCTCAATAAACAGAAATGAGCAGTATAGTAGAAATATTAATGAGGCAAAGACATGGCTAAATACAACAGATGAAGCCCTAGGACAAGTGGGTGAGTCTATTCAAAAGCTAAGAGGTATTGTAAGTGCTGCAGCTAATAGCCAAAATTCAAAGGATGAACTTTTAGCATATAAATCTCAAGCGTTGCAGATAATAGATGGAATGGCCGATATAGGGAATGGGAACTTTAATGGTAAATATATATTTGCAGGACTTGATACAACTAACCCGCCAATAAAATGTGATAATACAACAGGCATGATTACTGCAGGTGGAAATGATGGGGATGTAAACATAGAGATATCTCCACTTGTAAAGATAAAAATAAATATAACTGGTACACAAGTATTTAATAAAGATTTTACAGATTCCATGCAAAGAATTGTAGGGTATCTTAGCGAAGAGGGACATGAAAAAGAGCTTTCAGGAGAGCTTGAAAATTTGGATAAGGCAGGGAATAATGTTTTAAACCTAAGAGCTGAGGTAGGCGCAAAGGTAAATAGAATGGAATTTGCAGAAAAGAAGAATGGAGAAGAAACCTTTAATATGACTGAAATAATGTCTAAAAACGAGGACATAGATTATGCAGAGAAGTATATGGAATTTAAGGTTGCAGAAGCAGTTTACCAAGGGTCGTTAATGGTTGGTGCTAAAATTCTTCAGCCATCATTGCTAGACTTCCTTAGATAGAGGGTGAAGTTTTGATTATAGAATCTAAGTTTTTTGGGCAAGTAGACATAAAAGATGAGCATATAATTAATTTTGAAAATGGTATACCAGGATTTGAGAAGTATAAAAGATATTCTATTTTGGATATAGAGGGAAGCAAGGTATTTAAATGCCTTCAATCCATAGATGAAAGCCAAGTATCTTTTATAATAGTAAACCCATGGGATGTTATAGATGATTACGAAATTGATATTAAAGACAGTGAAATAGAATCTATAGCAGAAAATGATTTATCAAATATTTTTGTATATAGCGTAGTCAACATATCAGAAGATAGAGTAACCTGTAACCTAATGGCGCCTATAATAGTGAATGTTAAAACTCACAATGGAAAACAATTTGTACCTCAAAGTTCAAAATACTCAATAAAGCATAGAATTATTGAGCACAAAGAGAGGAAATAGGTATGCTTGTACTTTCAAGAAAAGAGGATCAGAGCATTTTTATAGGCGAAGACATTGAGGTTACTATACTTGAGATAAAAGATGGAAATATAAAGATAGGAATTGAGGCACCAGATAATATAAAGATATATAGAAAAGAAATATTTGATGAGATAAAAAGTGAAAACAGCAAGGCCGCACATACGGAAATAAGTGATATTGAAAAGATTCTTAAAAGTGGAGGTGATGGGCATTGAGTAGTAACACAATGAGGATTACTGGTTTAGCTACAGGAATTGATGCTGATGCAGCTATAAAGCAGATGATGAGAGCTGAAAATATAAGAGTTGACAAGATGAAGCAGAATAGGCAAATAGTACAATGGAGACAGGATTTATACAGAGACTTAATTGGAGATGTAAACAAATTTAAAAGCACATATTTCGATGTACTAAAAACTGATACCTATATGCTGTCCAAAAGTGCTTATTCAAGCTTTGACACTAGTAATATAAAATCTGCAAACATAAAGGCTTCATCTGGTGCAGTTGCAGGGGATTACAAGATACAGGTTGAGCAGCTAGCAAAGAAGGCAAGAATAGAAGGCAAAGTTACAGTAAATGCATATCAGGGGGTATCAGACTTTTCCTTCCCAGCATTTATTGATGCGCAAAATAATAAGGTAGATATCAACATAGGAGGAGAGGTACACCAGATAACGATAGAAAAGGGATCTTATAGTTTCTCTGACCTTGCAGCAAAGGTTAATGAAAAGCTATCTAGCGAAGAAGATAGTGAGGGCAACCCATTAAATAAAATGGTGAAAGCTGTTGTTGACCCAAACAGGGGTATAAAGTTTGTAGGTGTACAAACTTTTGATGAGGATCAAACATTAAAGGTTACTCAGTCAGGGAAAGATTATGAAATAAAGATTGAAAAGGGAACCTATGGAATGGATCAGCTATCATCTACAATAAATAGCAAGCTTTCAGCTATAAAAGGGGAAGATGGCAAGGCATTAAGTACAAAACTTACTGCATCCGTATCAGTAGATGGGACAAGCATTGTATATACTAAAGAAAATGATGGGGATGATATTTCAGCAGACAGGTATTTTAAGTCTGACTTTAGTATAGCCAATGAAGAAGTCGCAGGGAATAATAGGTTAGAGTATGAAAGGCAGATAGTTGAGGGCAAAAATGATACATTAAATATTACAGTTGATGGCGAGAGATATACTGTAAAGCTTGCGCCTGGCGCGTATGGTAAGCCTTCATCAGGTGGTAAGAGTGATGAAGATATTAGAAAAGGTCTTGTTTCAAAATTTGATGATGCTTTGAAAAACGCTGTGGATTCTGATAATAATTCCGTGGATTTAAGTGGGAATGGCATAGGATTATCTGCAAGACTTTCATTCGATGGTACAAGGATTGAACTAGTATCTAAAACTAATAAAACTGTAAGCGTATCAGGCAATGCAACTTCAGTGCTTGGCTTCCAGTCAAAATTTGAAGTTAATATGGGGACTAAGGATAAAGCGTCCATGCTGTTAGGTGATTCTACCCATGGTAGTAAGGTTAAGTTTGCAGTTTATAATGGAAGCAAGGAAGTAGATTTTGAATACGACTTTTTAGGCTCTGATAAAAATAAGACTATAGATAATATAATTGATGATATATATGCTAAGGCTAACGTTAAACTTGGCTATAGCCAGCTTACAAGGAAATTTACATTAGAGTCAGATGGAACAGGTGCAGATCAAAACGTGGGAATAAAGGCAGCAGATGATGTAAAGGATCCAAATGATCCAGATGATGTAGATACAACCCCTGCAACAAAACTATTTTTAGGTAATATGTTTTCAGAGGGTGGAGGATTAAACCCAGATGGAAGTATAAAGGATTTTACGTCTTCAAAAGGTAACGGTACAGATGTAAAGATGTCTATAACAAATCCAGGCAGTGCTGAAAGCGTAACCGTTGTAAAATCCACTAATAACTTCACAATAGATGGTATAAGTTATAGTCTTATAAAAGCAGGCGGTGGGGAAGAGACAATGACCGTTACTTCAAACCCGCAAAAGACATTTGACTTAATCAAAAGCTTTGTAGATGATTATAATAAAATGATAGATAGCATAAATGGAAAGATATATGAAAAGAAGCAATATAAATATGCTCCATTGACGGATGAGCAAAAGAAGGATATGAAAGAAAGCGACATAAAATTATGGGAAGATAAAGCTAAGGAAGGACTTATATCAAATGACAGTTCACTTCAGAGTATGATGTTTGATATAAGGAGCGCCTTCTACGACCCAATAAAGGTAGATGCAAATGATCCAAACTCAGGCAATATAGGAACCTATCTTACAGATATTGGCATTAAAACATCAAGTGAGTGGCTTGATAAAGGGAAATTAGTAATAGATGAGAAAAAGTTGAAGGCTGCAATTGAAAAAGATGGGGACAAGATTGCTGAACTATTTACTAAGACATCTTCTTCAGTTCCAGATTATAGCCCTGACCTATCCTTAAGTGACAGAAAAAAGAGATATGAGGAGCAGGGTATACTTCAGAGAATAAATGATGTATTCCAAGATAACTTAAGGACTACCAGAAATGCAAATGGCAAGAAGGGTACACTACTTGAAAAAGCAGGCATAAAGGGTGACTACTCGGAATTTAACAACCTATTATCAAATGAATTAAAAGAGCAGGACAAGAAAATAAACGAGATGATCGAAAAACTTGCAGTTAAAGAGGAGAAATACTATCTGCAGTTTGCAAGGCTTGAAAAGGCAATGAATCAAATGAATGCTCAGTCAAATTGGATGGCTCAGCAGCTTGGAACATCAGGTAATAAATGATGAAAAACCTATATAATGAAATGCAATCCTATAAAAATATAACAGTTGATATGATAGGGCATCTTGAAAATGATGATATAGAAGGATTTGAAGATTTATTAGGCAAAAGGCAAGAAATAATAGGTATTATAGACAAACTAGATTATACCGAGGATGAGTTTACATCTATTTATAATGAATTAGAAATACAAAGGCTTCAAAAAAGATGTGACGACATGATGAAGAGAAAATTAAAAGAAGCCAAAGGTGAGTTTGTTAAAACCTCTGATTCATTAAATATAAATAGAAGATATTACAATAATTCTTCTGTAGACTCTATATTTGTAAATAAGAAAATTTAATTATTAAAAAAATGCATTAGTATGTAAAGTATGATAAAAAGGTACCGATATAGATAATATAAAGGATAAAAAGGCCATATCTATAAGCTAAGTGGCCATAAGCTTCATAGAAAAGGCCAAATATATTGATTTAAGTAGTGAAAAAGGATTTTCACTTTAAAATTCAAGGAGGGAAACTAAATGATTATTAATCACAATTTAAACGCTATGAATGCTCACAGAAATTTATTAACTAACACTGTAGCATCAGGAAAAGGAATGGAAAAGTTATCATCAGGCTTAAGAATTAACAGGGCTGGAGATGACGCAGCAGGACTTGCAATATCAGAAAAAATGAGAGGCCAAATCAGAGGACTTGACCAAGCATCAAGAAACTCCCAAGATGGTATTTCACTTATACAAACTGCAGAAGGTGCATTAAATGAGACTCACGCAATACTCCAGAGGATGAGAGAGCTTGCAGTTCAAGCTTCAAATGATACAAACAATGGTGCTGATAGAGGACAAATAGGAAAGGAAATAGATCAGCTTCAGAAAGAAATAGATAGGATTGCAGATAATACAGAGTTTAATACTAAAAAGTTATTAGATGGTACAGCAACTACACTTTCATTCCAAGTTGGAGCTAATATGAATCAGATGATTACACTAGGAATAAAGAGTATGAAAGCAGCTGATTTAGGAGTAGATAAAGCTAAGGTTACAATAGATAAGGATACAGCTACAACAACAATTTCAAAAGCAATATCCACAATAAATACTGCAATAGATACAGTATCAACTGAAAGAGCGAACCTTGGTGCATACCAAAATAGGCTTGAGCATACAATAAATAACTTAAATACATCATCAGAGAACTTAAGCGCAGCAGAATCAAGAATTAGAGATGTTGATATGGCTAAAGAGATGATGGAATTCTCCAAAAACAATATATTAACTCAAGCAGCACAAGCAATGCTTGCACAAGCAAATCAGCAGCCACAAGCAGTACTTCAATTATTAAGATA
>DIRE01000039.1:0-298 GCA_002426575.1 Clostridiaceae bacterium UBA5444
TTTGTAAAGCATTATTGAGCATATGGTATGTATAAGTTTACATGTAAATGCTTGGTATATTGTTATATATAATGAAATAACAATATAATAATCAGGTGGGGCTTGCTTATCAATATCTAGTTTTTTTATCAACATTATACACAATATGTTGTGTATAACTTTTGACTATAAAATAAGAAATATCTCTACCATATTTTAAATATGATAGAGACATTCCCCTATTTGTCCCCAATTTGTAATTATGTAAACGTATAACAAAAAAAAGAAAAACCTTATAGAATGTAGATTCTACAAGGCT
>DIRE01000039.1:505-8833 GCA_002426575.1 Clostridiaceae bacterium UBA5444
GACCTACTGATTACGAATCAGTTGCGCTACCAGCTGCGCTAATGAAGCATAATGAAACTATTTTAACATAATAGAATCTATTATACAATATATTTGGCTATGTTTTAGAACTGTTGATTTTTAAAGCGGATATGTTGATTGACTTCCGCTACTCCAAAATGTCTATCTTTTTCTAAAATAAGTAAGATGGATAAAAATAGACATTTAAGTCGCTGCTACAGTAAATCAACATATCTTGAAATCAACACTTTACTAAAACATAGCCTTTTTATTTTTATTTAAGTTTTATTTTAAATGTTTTGATTTCATAAGGCTTAAATTCTGAAGTAAAGCTGTTTTTGCTGCTCTCTACTTTATTTAAGTCCCTCTCCATTAAGTTACATTCTACTACACTCTCTATTTCCCTAAAGAAATTAATTGATGCATTTGTTCTTCTGTTGTAACATTCGTAAAGCCTTATTATTATATCATCACTATCTTCAGCTTTCTTTATAGTCTCTAATATTATATTATCTGAATCAATGTTTACCATGGACATTGCCTGTGGCAATCTTCCTTTATTCTCATCTTTTATGCTGGCATATAAAGATACATTAAACTTATATGCCTCTTGAACGGTTTTAGCATCTCTCCATCCACCCTCATGAGGATATATGGAATATGCAAAATAGTGTTTTTCTTTGTCTGTTTCTTTGTTTGGTTCAATTCCTGATTTAATCAGTGTAAGCCTCATTCTTCCATCTTTAATGTCATGGCCATATTTACAGTCATTTATAATACTAACCCCATATCCATCCTCTGAAAGATCGGCCCATTTTTGAGCACAAACCTCAAATCTTGCCACGTCCCAAGATGTATTCCAATGTGTTGGCCTTTCAACATTTCCAAATTGTATTTCATAGGTTGCATAATCTGCGTGTACATCAACAGGGAATGAAGTTTTAAGTAGGGTCTGGCTTTCCTTCCAATCAACAAAGGTATCAAAGTCAACCCTTGGTATGTCCCTATATATATACATGTTTTGTATTATTGTAGAATCCATAAATCTTTTGGTTATTCTAATTCCGCCCCTTACTGGGCCTCTTTCAATTACTTCTATCTTTTCTACATCATTAACTTCCCACATTTTTTCCTGGTAGTATATATCAATGTCCCAGTTATCATAATTCATTGGCTTATCCTCAAAAGCCTGAAGGTTATTTCCTTTTTCACCATGCTTTAAAACCTCACGTTTATTTGTTTTATCATAGAGGTTTGATATTGCACCATTTTTATCTATATCTATTACAAAGTATTTATTTTCAAGCCTATTGTCAGCTATTTGTATCTCACTTACTATATTTTCTTTTTCATCAATTATTTTATATGCCCTATACCCTTTTGCAGGAACCTTTCTTGCAAAGAATATGGCCTTCTTTTTATCCTTTTCCTCTATTATCTGACATAACTCTTTTGTGCCGTCTTGGTCTACTACAACAGGGTTTTTTATCCCTTCTGGCAAATCGAATTTTACTATATCATCTCTATCAAAAGATAATGTGTTGTATACAACCACTGACTTTTGTTTAAGATCAATATTATGTGCAATAGTGTTCATTGCATCTTCTACTATTTCTTTGCCGCTGTTTAGTATTTTCTTATACTCTTCTTTTGTTACATCATAAACTTCTTTTATTGAGGATCCTGGCAATATATCATGGAATTGATTTAAAAGTATATTTTCCCAAGACTTATTTATTTTCTCTTTTGGATATTCTTTTCCAAGAAGCATTGCAAGGGATGATAGTGTTTCAGCATCATGGAATATTAGTTCGCTTTTTCTATTTGCTCTTTTATTCCTTGCCATGGATGTGTAAGTTCCTCTGTGGTATTCAAGGTAAAGCTCTCCCACCCATTTTGGAAGCCTTTTGTTTCCTGAAACTTTCCTGTCAAGCCTCTCAAAGTAATCTGCCGCTTTACCCATTTTAACCTTTGGGCATCCCGGTATCCCCTTGCTCATTCTTCTTCCAGTTTCAAGCATCTCATATGTAGCGCCGCCGCCACCATCACCAAATCCAAATGATATTAGTATATCGTTATTTATATCCTTTTGCTGGTATCTGTCCCAGCCGCCCATTATTGCTCCTGGATGTATCTGTCCATTATATGTAGTAAAATGGGTATTAGGATCTTGGTAAGGATCCTTAGTTGTTATAAAATGGGTTAGTACCTCTGTCCCATCTATTCCCTTCCACATAAAAGTATCATAAGGCATTTTATTAAATTGGTTCCAAGCTATTTTAGTTGTCATAAAGTACGGTATATCTGACTTTTGCAGTATTTGTGGGAGTGCTGCACTATATCCGAAAACATCTGGCAGCCAAAGAACTTCGTTTTTCACTCCAAATTCCTGCTCAAAGAACCTTGTTCCAAACATTATCTGCCTAACTAATGATTCACCCGAAGTTACATTACAATCTGCCTCAAGCCACATTGCGCCTTCTGGTTCCCATACTCCATCTTTAACCTTTTGTTTTACCTTAGAGTAAACATCAGGATAATCTTCTTTTAGAAATTTATAAAGTTGGGGCTGGCTTGACATGAATATGTATTCAGGATACTGCTTCATTAGATTTAATACAGTTGAGAAGCTCCTTGCTACCTTCTCTCTTGTCTGAGCAACAGTCCACTGCCATGCCACGTCTATATGGGTATGACCTACACAGGTTGCAATTACGTCTTCATGGCCACCCATTTTTTCGTATAGCTCTTCTTCTACATATTTATTTGCTTTATCAACTGATTCATAAAAAAGTTTTGAATAAGGCTTTCTTAAATCTAATATATTTATAGTATCATTAAGCACTGTTAGCATATCTATTGACTTTTTATCATCTTTAGGCAACTTTTCAATAACCCAAACAGGTACTTGAATATTAAAATATAGCCTTCTTAATTCTTTTTCAACTACAACAAGCTCTCCAAATAAGAAGCTTTTTTTACTTTGCATTCCACTATATGCATGCAGGTCTATAGTATATTCCCTATTTGCCTCTGCACTTTCTGCAATTATAACTTCCCGGTGATTAACATCAAGTCCTTGTATAAGCTCACCATCTACATATAGTATAAATTGCGGATTTATAGCATCCCATCCGCCTTCTCCAGTTGAAATATTAAGTGCAATGGTTTTGCCGCTAAAATGCTTTGGAACCTTTACCTTTGTCCTAAACCAGCAATGCTGATCATGTCCGCCCCAAAGTGTTTCCTTTTCATATCTTTGCCACGCTAAAGGTGAATCATTAGCCTCTTGTATTGTACGGTAGTTTCCTTCCTTCATGTCAAAGCTGCTTATCTCTGCACTATCTGAATATACATAAGCTTTAATCTCCTGTGTAATTTTGCTTACTCTTTCAAGCGCATAATACATTTTCCTTGCCTCCTTTTGAAATATTTAGCTAGCCTCTTGTATTGTTTGCCAAGATCATAATCATATTCACTAGCTTTCGAGATTCTATTATAGCATTACATCTTATAAGTTCAAACAATATTTTTACAAATAGCTATTTTAAGTAACTATTGGCTTTTAAACCGGATATGTTGGTTGACCTCCGCTGCTCCGGTAAACCAACATATCCTGAAATTAGTATTATCTAAAACCAAAAAAGTCTTGCCTACGCTTTTTAAAAAGTGTAGGCAAGACTTTTAAACTAGCTATGGACTCTATCTATGTTTCCGAATTTAGTGTACTTGCCTATAAATGCAAGCTCCACGGTTCCGGTAGGACCGTTTCTTTGCTTTGCAATTATTACCTCGGCAATATTTCTTTTATCAGTTTCTTTGTTGTAGTATTCGTCTCTATATAGGAAACTTACAATATCAGCATCCTGCTCAATTGAACCTGATTCTCTAAGGTCGCTTAGCATTGGCCTATGGTCTGCTCTTGCCTCTGGGGCACGAGATAACTGGGATAGGGCAATAAGTGGAGTGTCCATCTCTTTTGCAAGTGCTTTTAATGAACGGGATATATCTGATACCTCCTGCTGCCTATTTTCTGTTTTAGAGCTTCCCTGCATTAACTGTAGATAGTCAACAATTATTAGGTCTAATCCATGTTCCATCTTTAGCCTTCTGCACTTTGAACGCATTTCTGTAACAGTAATCCCCGGAGTATCATCTATGAATATTTTAGCAGATGCAAGAGGGCCTGCAGATTTTGCAAGCTTTACCCAATCATCTTCTTCAAGGTTTCCTGTTCTAAGCTTAAGCATGTCTATATTGGCTTGGGAGCAAAGCATTCTAAATGCTAATTGTTCTTTTGACATCTCAAGGCTAAATATGGCTACAGAATTATTATTCCTTATGGCTGCATATTCAGCAATATTAAGAGCAAAAGCTGTTTTGCCCATACTTGGTCTTGCCGCAACAAGTACCAAATCCCCCTTTTGGAATCCTGAAGTTTTATTGTCAATCTCAGTAAAACCTGTAGGTATACCTGTTACAGCTCCCTTATTATTATATAGGTTTTCTATTTGATTAAAGCCCTTCTCAAGCAGACTGCTCATAGGTTCAAAGTCATGGCTTGTCGCCTTTTGAGATATATTAAATATATTTCTTTCAGCAGTATCAATTATTCCAACAAGATCATCAGATGAAGAATAGCATTTTTCAATAGTCTCTGAAGATGCCTTAATAAGCCTTCTAAGGGTAGACTTCTCTTCCACTATTTTAGCATAGTATTTAACATTAGCCGTAGTAGGTACGGATGATACTAAGTTTGATAGATAAGTTATACCACCAATGTTATTGAGTATGCCTTTTCCCCTTAGTATATCAACTATTGTCACAAGGTCTACAGGTTCATTCCTATTATAAAGCTCTACTGCAGCATTAAATATCTGGCGGTGGGCTTCCTTATAAAAGTCATCTCCCGTTAATATTTCAGATGCTGTTGATATTGCATTTTTATCAAGAAGCATGGATCCAATTACAGATTGCTCAGCCTCTATATTATTTGGAGGAACCTTTAAGATATCCATATTTATTCTCCCACTACTTCAACCTTTATTTTTGATGTTATGTTGGGATATACCTTTATTTCAATGTTATAAACGCCGGCTGCTTTAATTGAGTCTTCAAGCACTATCTTTCTTTTGTCTATATTTATATTATGTTGTCTTTTTATTTCCTCGGAAATATCTTTTGATGTAATTGAGCCAAAAAGCTTTCCATTCTCCCCTGTTTTAACATTAAACCTTATAGATAGGCCTGATATCTTTTTACTTAATTCCCTAGCTTCTTCTACTTCCATACTTTCTTTATACTTTTTAGAGTCTTTCTTTTCTTTTAGAGTGGAAAGGTTTCCATCGCTTGCTTCAACTGCAAGTCCCCTTGGTAGAAGATAGTTTCTTGCATACCCATCAGCTGCATTTATAACTTCTTCCTTTTTTCCTACTCCCTTTATATCTTTTTTAAGTATTACCTTCATATCAATCACCTTCCTCATTGTACTCTTTAATTGTGTCAATAAGCATTCCTTCAGCTTCTCTCAAGGTAGCCCCAACAATCCTAGCGCCTGCAATGGAGAGGTGTCCCCCTCCTCCAAGCTTTTCAAGTATTAATTGTACATTTATATTGCCAATAGACCTTCCGCTTACTATTACATCATCATCAATCTTTGCCAGTACAAATGATGCATTTATACCCTTTATATTTAATAGTTCATCTGCTGCTTGGGCTACTACTAATGGTACATTGCTGTCGTTGTCTTTGCAAATAGAAATTGCTATATTGCCTTCAATTATTTTTGCATCCTTAACCAGATCTACTCTCATGGCATATGTGGACATATCATCCTTCAAAAGCTCTTTAACAGAAGTTGTGTCAGCACCAGAGCGTCTTAAAAAAGATGCAGCCTCAAAGGTTCTAACCCCTGTTTTGTATGAAAACTTCTTTGTATCTATCATGATACCTGCCATAAGGGCCTCAGCTTCTATAACTTTTAGTATTGGCTTATCTGAAATATACTGTACAATCTCTGTAACAAGCTCACTAGTTGAGGATGCATAAGCTTCTATATAGTATAGAAGTGCATTATCTATAAAGTCTGCACTTTTTCTGTGATGGTCTATTACAACTATTCTCTTTGCTCTTTCAACTATTTCAGGAAATTCAGTAAGGTTTTTTACATGAACATCCACAACAATAAGAAGTGTATCATTATTAAGCCTATTTACTGCCTGCTCGTTTGTTATAAATATATTGCTGTATTCAGCCATGCTTTCCATCTTTTTAAGCAGTGGCCTTACTGATACGTTTGGATTATTGAGTATTATAAATGCATTCTTACCTTTTTCTTTAATAGCGCGAAAAAGTCCAAGTGATGCCCCAATAGAGTCAAAGTCTGGCATCTCATGCCCCATTATAAATACTTCGCTGCTTTCTTTTATAAGGTTAGATAAGGCATGGGCAATTACTCTTGCTTTAACCTTGGTTTTCTTTTCAACTTCCTTTGTCCTTCCACCATAGAAAAGCAACTTTTCTCCATCCTTTACAACCGCCTGATCTCCCCCTCTTCCAAGGGCAAGTTCTTTAGATGATTCTGCAAAAGATGATAATTGACTTAAGCTTTCTCCATTTTTGCCAATACCAATGCTAAGGGTTACAGGCAGCTTATTTCCTATGTTTATATCTCTTATACCATCTAGTATATCAAATCTTTTCTCTTGACACTCATCTATAAACTTCTTTTCAAAAAAGCCTATATATTTGTTTGCATCATATTTTTTTAAAATCCCGCCGCCCTCATTTGCCCAAAAGCTAAGCCTTTTATCAATTTCTGCCATAATATCTGGCCTTATATCCTCTTCCACATCTTTTACAACCTCGTCAAAGCTATCAACCTCAATTAATGCAATAGCTGGTTTTTTATAATCATACCCCTCTTTTAGCGAAAAATAATCTGTCTTATCCATCATGAGGTTAAGCGCGGCACTTTCTGTTGCAAGTCCTAAATTAAATGACAGATTTTCAATGTATTTTGTCCATTCACTTTTTCTATTTCTTACGCTTAATAGGTTATAATATATAAGTACTCCAAGTAAAGCAAGTCCTAAAACCCCTAAAATAGGCTCATAAAAAAATATAATACTTGTATATATCCCTAATACACAAAGATATATCTTTGTATTAGGCATAAGAGTCTTGAGTACTTTGTTAGATTCGTTCATACCTATTCCCCCGGAAATTTATTTCCCCTTGACGGATTTATTTTCCTAAAATCTATAATATAATCAAGTATTCCAATAAAAAATAGTATTTGAGAAAACATAATAAGTATAAGTATATCTAACACAACTACAAGCTTACCTGGAACACCTCTTTTTTTGAATAGCCACGAAATAAGTGCAATACCTTGAACTGCAAAAGCAAAAACAAAAATAGCATACACTGTAGCACTAATAATCTCTGCATTATTAACTCCCGCACTTAGCATTATAAGAGATGCTATAGTTAAAAAGAAAATACCATAGCTTGTGCTATTGCTTATATACCAATACTCTACAGGCTTTATTTCATTTATCTTTAAATTGAGTTTTCTAAATATGATCTGTACTATATAGTAATCTATAAAAGATCCAAAAACCGCTGCAACAACCATGGCACCTGGTAGGGCCATCTTTACTAAATCCACGTTAAGAAGCTTACTAAAGGTATCTTCTACAGCCTTTTGATCCCCTCCATGCTTTAATGCTAAACTCTTTGAGTAATTCACCGCCTGCTTCATAATCTCTAAAAACTCTTGTAGTATATCTTTTCCTGTAATAAGTTCAGAAAATTTAAATGTTAAAACATATGATAAAAACATTGCTATAGACATACTAATAAGCGTAGTAAAAGGAGGATATTTTTTTCTAAGACAAAATCCTAATATAAGAGCCGGGAGCCCATACAATATTGCGATAGCAATTGCAGTTACAGGGGTAATAAATGCAGAAGATATAAGCAATGATACAATTAAGGTTAAAATACTAATCTTTATATCATACTTAAATGTTAAAAGTGTTATAGGTATTGACCATGCAATTGCTCCTATAGTTAAAAGCGCTGGTATATAGTAGCTAACTATTATTATTACCGTTGAAAGCGCTGCAAGAATTGCTGCCTCAACTAGGGACTTTGTATTCATTTTCACTATACATCACTTCCATTCTTATTTGTTTCAATATGGAATTGAGTTATTTTCTTCATAAATTTAACAGCAGCCGGGTTTGTTTACCCGGCTGATTTTTAAAATAGGCTATATTTTAAGTAACTGTTGATTTTTAAACCGGATATGTTGATTGACTT
>DIRE01000054.1:0-34371 GCA_002426575.1 Clostridiaceae bacterium UBA5444
AAAGTAAATTCAACATATCCTGACGTGAGTACTGTCTTAAGTCGCTGCTCCGGTAAATCAACATACCCTGAAATCAACATTGTACTAAAACATAGCCTTAATATTTGATTTTACTCATCAGTATCGTCAGTATCATCAATATCGCTAATATCACCATTATAGTCAATTTCGTGAATATCTTCAGTATCGTCAATATCGTCGGTACTCCCCGTATGCCTAAAGTTGTCTCTATAATCTTCTTGTAATTCTCTTTTCTTTTTCTCCTCTAGCTCTTTCTCTTGAGGCATGTACTTTTTAAATATCCTGAAAACTAGGTAGTAGGAGAATAATGCATATAGGCTCACTCCGAGTATTACAAACAAGGCCATTGTCTTGTTTAAAACCTCTGGGTTAAACTTTGCAAATATAGCAATGAGTGGATACGGAATAAATAATTCTATAATAGCAGGTGAAATCGTTGCTATTATTACCACAATTGGGTATAGCGTAATAGTAAACATTGCTAAACATAATAAGGTGGTAAAAATATGTCTATTGCCTAAAAAAAAGGATGTTCTAATTAAATCCTTTGTTTTCATTTCATATCTTGAAATCAGCGGAAAAATATATACCGATAATATAAAGATTTCAATTAAAATAGCATACTGAAGTGGCATTATATACTTTGCCATATCGCCTAAAAGTGGCATACTTCTTATATTTGTATTTATAATAAAAATAAATAATAACATAACTAGCCAGACAATAGTTCCCTGCTTAAAGTTTGTTTTAAAGCTTTTCCAGAAATCCTTAAAGACGCTGACATCCTCGTCCCTTACTACCTTTCCCATTACATAAAAAAGTGCTGTAGTTGATGAGCCTACTGTAAATATTGGTATGCTAAACACAACCCATAATAAGTTAGTTATCATTAAGTAGTACAGTGCGTTTCCTATTCTGTAAAGCGGGCCATCCATCCTAAATATACCGTTCATATCTGCTTATCTTCCCCCTAATTGTGTATTTTATCTTTACTGTATACCATTATACCGTTCTCTTTATATATTAGAGCAAGTTGTTTTTTAATTCAAGGGATAATTATTTAGAATTGATCTAAAGAAAGTATAATAAAATTATTAAATATTGGAGAAAATAGATTTAGGAAGCTATTTTAGGTTTCCATAGATTTTTCTCGGGATTTTTAGGAGGTTTTTTTATGAAAGGTAAAGTGAAATGGTTTAACAATGAAAAGGGCTATGGTTTTATTACCACGGATGATGGAAAGGATGTATTTGCACATTATTCTGGGATTGAAGACGAAGGATACAAAAGCCTTGATGAGGGGCAAGATGTTGAATTTGATATAACCAACGGTCCAAAAGGAGAGCAAGCAGTTAATATCAAGAAGATTTAAGCCTTAAGCTTAAGGCCTAAATACTAGAGCTTACGCTTTAGTATAAAGAAAAACAGCTTGCTTTAAGCAAGCTGTTCTTCTTTCTCTTTCTCTTCTTTTTCCTTTTGGGCTTTTCCTCTTGGTGAGTTCTCCCAAAGTTCATCTGCAGTTTTTGCCCAGTTCTTAGCAACTTCATAGCATTTATCAGTTAACTCTTCTACTGGTTCCTCATCTTCAGGTTGAGTTGAGTGAGCTCCAGATCTTTGAACCATGCCCCTTAATTTTTCAGGGTTGTCGAGTAATGGGCAAGGTCTTAAATGATTTTTGTTAAAAGGCTGTCCCTGGTTATATTCTTTAAATAATGGTGATTTAAGTGCATCAATTAGGCTTACATCATTTATATTAACATTAGAATAATGTATAAATGCACAAGGCTCAACATCTCCATTAGAATTTATATGCAAATAATTCTTTCCTCCTGCAATACAGCCATCTACATATTCACCATCATTCCAGAAGTCCATCAAGAATATTGGCTTTGTCTCTCTCATTTCTCTTACACGATGATACATAAATTTACGTTGTTCAGGTGTTGCAAGTAAATCCATTACTGCATCTTTCCCTACAGGCATGTATGTGAAATACCAACCAAACAGGCATCCTTTTTCAACCATATAATCTACATATTCATAAGAGCCAATGGCTTCTGTGTTCTTGCTATGGTAGCATGTGGAAAATCCAAATGGTACTCCATATTTCTTAAGTAAATCCATAGCTTTAATTACCTTTTTATATGTTCCTTTTCCACGTCTCATATCAGTTTCTTCTTCAAATCCTTCAACACTTATAGCAAGCATGAAGTTACCAACTCTTGCAAGTTCTTTTGCATATTCTTCATCTACTAATGTTGCATTTGTAAATGACAAGAACATACAGTCATTGTGTTTTTCAGCAATCTTTATTAGGTCATTTTTACGAACTAGTGGCTCTCCGCCTGAGAATATATACATATATATTCCTAATTCTTTTCCTTCAGTTATTATCCTATCAATTGTCTCGTTGCTTAAAGAAGATGCTTTACTATATTCTGCAGCCCAGCAGCCTGTACATGCAAGATTACATGCAGCTGTAGGATCCATAAGTATTGCCCAAGGTATGTTGCAGTCATACTTTTTCTTCATTTTAGCTTCAAGAGGCAAACCTACAAGCCCTGAATTTACTATATAGTTAATTATAAACTTTTCTTGGCTGTTTTTATTTACTTCATTAAATACCCTCTGTATTAAATGATTCCAGTTATTATCTGGGTCAGCATATATCTCTCTGAATGTCTGAATAGCCTTTTTGTGATTGTCCTGTACTGCAAACTTCTCAGCCCAGTTTATTAGCTTTGGAAAATTCCCCATAGGATCTTTATCCAGATATTTCATGCCTTCCTTGATAGCAGCTGTGCTTATTAATTGTTTAGCTGACTTCATAAAAAAATTCCCCCTAAAAAGTACAAATTTATAAAGATTATATTCATTTTTGGTGACATTAATGTCAATATAAGCGTAAAAAAATAAATGTAAGGGCATTAATGTTATTAGTATTATAACATAACCGACATGGATGTCAACAAAAATAATAAGCCCTCAAATTTAAAAAATATACATTATAATTAAATCTTTTACTCTCATTTTATATCTTTCTTAAGTATCTCTCTTTGTTTAGAAAATATATATGATATTATCTCCTGCCTAGTATTAATACCAATATCTCCATATTCAAGTGCGGTTTCATACATGTCCTCACTATTTAATGATTTAATGGTTCTTATAACCTTTGCATCTATCTTTTTTCTATTAATTTTTGGTATTTGTATCTTTATATCCACGTTAGAGCTTTCCTTTAGACTATATTTTGAGAGTATCTTTAGTCCTCCGCCGCTTATGTCAATAGTATTTGCCCTGATCTTTGTCTCATTTTTATCAGAATCATATATAATAACTTCTACGGGAACAACAATATCAAGTCTAAAATAGTCCCTTCTCTGAAGTTTTTGAATATCAGATACCTTACCTATTTCTACAAAATTACCTTTTACCTCTTTTGCTCCCTTTAAAACAATTGCATCGAAAAAATACTTTGCATCTTTCCTATAAAATATTACCCTTAATTCCTGTCCTGGAAATAGGTATGTATATGAGCCTTTGGAAACAGGTCTCATTATAAGATAAGTTGAAGAATCATCTTTAATCTCTTCTACTCTACTATAGTATGTTTCAATCTTATCTTTTCCACTTACCTCTATTTCAATTTTTTCTAGCAAGGATAACTTGTCCCTATTGTCCATAAGAACTCCTCCCATAAAAATATAGTTAAATCGGCCAATTATAATGTTCCTATTTATTTTATACGTCAAAAAGTATTTTAACATATTGTCGAATTATTAAAAAGTGTATTTTGCTAATTGTTATACATAAAAACAATATAAGCAATAAATGCTAAGTTTAATATTGGTTATATAGATAATCATTATTTATTAATAATTATTTTTCAATTTTCTATTGAGTTTATATACAATCTGTTATATTATAGTAATATAGATAAATAATTATATGAGGAGGCTATTTAAATGGAAGTTAAACAAATTTATAGATGTACCGTATGTGGAAATATTGTAGAGGTATTACATGTTGGCGGAGGAACATTAGTATGCTGTGGACAGAATATGCAGCTTTTAAGTGAAAATACTGTAGATGCTGCCCTTGAAAAGCATGTACCAGTAATTGAAAAGACTGCTGACGGAGTTGTTGTTAAAGTTGGAAGTGTAGAGCATCCAATGGAGGAAAAACACTATATTGAATGGATAGAGCTTCATACAGAGAAAAATGTATATAGAAAATATTTAAAACCTGGTGATAAACCAGAGGCTATATTTAAAACTGATGAAGAAGTCCTATTTGCAAGAGAATATTGCAATCTACATGGCTTATGGAAATCTAAATAATATATTTAAAGGGCCGCTAAATTTTAGCGGCTCTTTTTACATTTAAAAGCTATATTTTATGCACTTTCATTTAAAAATTTGTATTGAGCCATGTAAAGGTCATAGTAAAGTCCCCTGCTTTTTATTAGACTTTCGTGGGTTCCTTCTTCCACTATCCTTTTATCGTCTACTATCATTATTCTGTCTGCATCCCTTATGGTTGAAAGTCTATGAGCGATAACAAAGGCAGTTCTTCCCTTCAACAGCTTTTCTATTCCTTGCTGCACAAGCCTTTCAGTTTCAGTATCAATACTTGCCGTTGCCTCATCAAGTATAAGTATCCTCGGGTTTGCAAGTATTGCCCTTGCAAAGGATATAAGCTGTCTTTGACCTACAGATAGCCTTGAACCTCTTTCATTTACCTCTGTATCATAGCCATCTTCAAGCTTCATTATGAAATCATGGGCATTTACGGCCTTAGCGGCATTTATTACTTCTTCGTCGGTTGCGTCTAATTTTCCATATCTTATGTTTTCCTTTATTGTTGCAGAAAACATGAAGGTATCCTGCATCATTATTGCCATTTGAGATCTTAAAGATTCTATATCAAGCTCCTTTACATCTCTTCCATCTATAAGCACGCTTCCCTTTGTGGTATCATAAAATCTGCTTATAAGGTTTACTATAGTAGTTTTTCCTGCACCTGTTGATCCCACCAAAGCAACAGTTTCACCTTGTTTTACCTTAAAGCTCACATTCTCAAGGACCGGAATATCATCCTCATAAGCAAAGGTTACGTTTTTAAACTCAACATCGCCCTTTATCTTAGGTGTGATTATAGCATTCTCCGAATCCTTTATATCAGGCTCTATATCCATTATCTCAAATATTCTTTCAGCGGCTGCAAGGTTTGTAACCAATGTATTGTAAAAGTTGCTTATGTTCATAATAGGTCTCCAGAACATGGAAGAATAGCTAGTTAATGCAACAATTGTTCCAACCGTAACAGTTCCAGTGTTCATAAGCTTTGAGCTATACCAAAACAGCAGTACAGTTCCAGCGCCCCATGAAAGCTCCACGAGAGCCCAAAACATATCATTTAGCTTAACTGCATCTACAAATGCCTTCATCTGTTCTACGCAGAGATCTTTAAATGTCTCTGAGGTTTTCTTTTCTGATGCATAGCTTTGTATAACCCTTATGCCTGAAAAATCCTCATGTATAAACGCATTCATATTAGATGTCTTTTTTCTATACTTTTGCCACCTTTTTCTGCTGTGAGTCTGTATATAAAACATTGATACCATCATAAACGGCAGTATTGCAAAAGATATTAATGCTAACTTATAGTTTAAAGAAAGCATAATTACTGCTACAGCAATCATCATCGCAGTTTCTGGTATAAGTGTTATTACACTGCTTGTAAATAAATCCTGAAGTGAGTTTACATCCCCCATAACCCTTGCTAGTATCTTTCCAACTGGCCTGCTATCGAAGAAAGAGAAGCTTAGGGTTTGTATATGGTTATAAAGCTCCTGTCTTATTGTAAGCAGTATCTTGTTGGTGGTTTTAGACATTATATAAACTCTATACTTTGAAGCTATCATAGAAGCTAAATTTAGAAGCAGAGCCAATATTCCTATAATGTATAATCCTTTTAGGTTGCTGTCTTCTATATAATCATCTATAGCTACTTTCATCATTATAGGGTTTAGCAAGGCACAAACTACAACAACAGCCATGCAAACCAAGGTCCATGCTATAGCCTTCCAATGAGGCTTCAAGTAGGCTAGAAGCCGTGCAACCGTTTTTTTGTTAACACTCTTTTTTAAAGTTTCATCTTCTCTAAATGTATTTCTAGCCATTATACCACCTCCTCATTTAAAAGTTCATAATCTTTAAACTGTTCGCGGTAGATGTTATAATACCTACCCTTTTTATTTATAAGCTCTTTGTGAGTTCCTCTTTCAACTATTTCACCATTATCTAATATAAGTATCTCATCAGCATCTTTTACAGCTGAGATTCTATGGGCAATTATAAATGTAGTGGAATTGCCCCTTCTCTTTTTTAATGCCTTTAGTATATTGTATTCAGTTTCCATATCTAAAGCTGACGTGGCATCATCAAGTACCAGTATCTTTGAGTTTTTAATAAGGGCTCTTGCAATAGATACCCTCTGTTTTTGCCCGCCAGAGAGTCCAACTCCTCTTTCACCAACCACTGTATCGTATCCGTCTTCCATTTCGGAAATAAACTCATGGGCTGATGCATCCTTTGCTGCTTTTATCATCTCTTCATCAGAAACATCCTCGCATCCAAACTTTATATTAGCCCTTATTGTATCTGAAAATAAGAAGGTATCCTGCATAACAACAGACATATTGTCTCTAACTTGCTTAAGGTCTAAATCCTTTACATTGTAGCCATCTATTGTTACTTCCCCTTCATCCACATCATAGTATCTTCCAATTAAGTTTATTATAGAGCTTTTACCTGAGCCTGTTGCCCCCATTATGGCTATGGTGGATCCGCTTTTTGCATCTATAGATACATTTTTGAGCACGCTTTCATCTTTATATTTAAAGTTAACATTATTGAATGCAACATTTCCAACAAACTCATCAATTTCTTTGGAGCTTTCAGGGCTTTTTATTGAAGGCTCTGTATCCATTATTCCATATATTTTATTTGCAGATGCCTTTGCCTGAGCCATAACATTTGTTAAAAAGCCAAGCATTCTCATAGGCCATATTAACATCCATACATAGTTACTAAATGCAAATAACTCCCCCACGGTTAAGTCATTTTTTATAACGAGAACTCCTCCAAAGGTTGTTACAGCTACGGCAGTAATATTTCCTAGAAATTCTATAACAGGATTATACTTACCCCATATGGATGCTTGATTTATCGCAAGATCATAATTTTCCTTATTGTAATTTAAAAATTTGCTTATCTCATATTTCTCTCTTCCAAAGGCTTTTACAAGTCTCACACCTGCAATATTTTCCTGTGCAGTTGTATTAAGTACAACTCCTTGATCGCTTAGCTTTTCGTAAGCATCGTTTATTAGCTTTTCGAGCTTCATGGCCACGTAAGCAATTAAAGGCATTGTAATTAAGCTAAATATGGTAAGCTTCCAGTTCATGGATAAGAGTATAATCGTTCCAACAATAAAATATATTGCATTTTCGACGAAAAGGCTTATCCCAAATCCTACTGATCTCCATATATTGTCTACATCACCAGTTATCCTAGACATAAGCTCTCCAGTACTCATTCCATCAAAAAAGCCAAAAGGGAGCTTTTGTATGTGGTTGAACATATCTTCTCTAAGGTCCAAGGTTACCCTTGTTGACATATAATCAAAGGTAAACTCCTTTATATATCCAAGTACTGCTCTTGAGATTGTTATAATAATAAGTGCTATAAGTATTGGTTTTAATATCTCTGTTTGATTTTGTTTTATAACTTTATCTATAAATAGTCCTGATAAGTATGGATTAAACATATCAAGTGCTATAGCTATAATCATAGCTACTATTGGTATGAATACAAGCCATCTATGCTTCCACACATATTTAAAAACACGTTTCAAAAAAACCCCTCCCTAAATAAAACTATTGACTCTTTTTTAATGCCCTATGTAGGACAATTTATCTTTTATATTTGTCTAGGCATTATTAAGAACATGAAAAATTAACCCTCCCCATAAAATAATAATTATTGGCTATGTTTATGTTTAAACATAGTTTAGATATTAGAAAGCGTAGCTTCCTAATGTATTAAAAAAGCCATGGGGAACCCATGGTTTTTATGATATCGTGAGATAATATCATTGAACTAAAAAGCCATGAGCACAGCCCATGGCCTTTTTTTAAATTTTCGAAGAATGAAGCTATAAATAAATAAAGCTATCTTTCAAAAAAAGGCAGGGCTACAGAGTCTATACTTAAATTACCTAGTATAATGGTACTTACATCATTTACAATCATTCTCATCTTTCCTGCCTCCTTTCAATAATATTATTTACAAGCTATTCTGTAATCTTTAACCATATTACTTCAATTTATACTCTTTGTCAATTGAAAATATGAATTTTTTATTATTTATTTTTTTATATGTCTATTCTTTGTAATATTAATTTTTCTTTTGGTTTTTATGTTGATTGTTTTTGTCAAACTGGCATATAAGGTCATTCTCAATTATGGCGTCTGAATTTTTTAAATATGCTTGAGCCTTTTCAAACATTGCTTTGTAATCTTCACGATTTTTCTCTTCCCCAGTTTTTAAATCTAAAACTTTATCTATTGGCTTTATATATGCAACTTCGTTATTAGCCCACATTCCTGCCCTAGTTACAACAAAGCCATCATCAGAGTTTAAAAGATCCCTGCCTAAGCTATACTTTGCATCAAATCCAAATAAGTTTGCTATGGTTGGGTAAAGATCCATCTGACCAGCAGTAATGTCGCTTCTCCCCTTTATCTCTTCATTAGGAAAGTGAGCCATCATAACCACCTTTTGTGCCTCAAACCATTCAAGGTCTGACATATTATCTCTTCCATACAATAACCTTGCAAGTTGGCCCTTTTTATCTTCTGGTATTGCAGAATGGTCTCCATAGAATACAACAACCGAATTATCCCAAAGCCCTTTATCTTTTAGATCTTGGATGAATTCACCAATTGCCTCATCCGTATATTTTACAGCCTTTAGGTAATCCCCCATAAGCTCTCCTTCAAATTCTCCCACATCTAATATATTGTCTAGTTTGTTTTGACTATCCTTAAATGGGAAGTGGCTAGATAATGTGATAAGGAAACTATAAAATGGTTTATCATACTTATCCATCTTATCAACTGCCTGCCTAAAGAAGGATTTGTCACTAAGTCCTAGGCACTGTACCTCATCTATATTAAACTGATCTTCGCTTTCATAGGTATCAAAGCCTATATTTTTATACATTGCAGCCCTGTTCCAAAAGCCAGGTCTGTTTGCATGCATAACAGAAGTGTAGTAGTCTTTTTTCTCAAGCTCTTTTATCATAGAATCATAGGTATTTCCAGGGTAGATATAATATACTGCCCCATCTCTTGCTGGAAGCAGGGATATATTAGATAAAAATTCTGCATCTGATGTACCCCCCCAAGCAGTCTGATAGTAGTAGTTATCAAATACCAGGCTTTGTTTTGCAAGCTTATTTAGGTTAGGCGTAATCTCTTGCCCATTTACTTTTCTTTCAAGTACAAAACTCTGAAACGCTTCAAGCTGTACTATTATTAAATTTTTACCTTCCATAGTATTTGTATATTTAGGCCCTGTTTCTTGATTTTTATTATCATACCATGCCTTTACTTCTTTTTTTTCTTCATCTGATATTCTTTCTACCTTTAAGATGTTGTTTGATACAAAGTTGCATGCATCTATTACATGGAAGTTTAAATCTCCTATTTTACTTACAACATACTTTTTATCATATATTGTTTTCATAATGCCCGGCTGATCCTTCTGAAGTGCAAAAAGGCTTCCAAAGGTCAATGTAACCCCCATTACCATAATTATTGCGAATCCTTTAGCCTTTGTTTTTAAATCAAACTCTTTATAAATACCTATTTTTTTAAGTTTTTTATTTTTAGGTACAAAATATATAAAATCAACAACATATATAAGGTCACTAAATCTAAATAATGCGGTAACGCTGTCTTTTACATCACCTACTAAGCCAATCTGCTTTATCAAAGCAACTGAGGTTACATCATGAAAATATCTATTATATACTGTATCAATTATAAGCATAACAGTTATTACGGTATCAAGTGTGAGTAATCCGCTTCTTCTGCCTTTTTCGTTCCTTAGATATATTAAAGATGTTATAATAAGAATTGAGCCAAGACTTCCGGCTATAGCTCTAATAGGTACGGCATCAAGTATACCTATGGAAAAATTAAAATATAGAAGCTTTAAAAGCATTATTGTAACTAATAAAGCAGTGTATTTATTATCTTTTATGTAGCTTTTTGTATTTTCCATTTTAGCTCCTCCTTAATCAAGTGGTTAAATATAAGTATAGCATTTTTTTTGTTTTTGTGGCTACGTTTTTACCAAGAGGTAATATTACTAGGTTTACTTCTTTATAGCAATTATTATTTTAAAACAAGTATATGCAAATTACTATTTTCTCACTATATTTTTAATTGAAGTTCGAGTATAATATTAATCGTCATATATGGGTATGATTGCAGTAGATGTACAAACTAGACTTTTTTTATGTATGAGGTATGGCGTATAAACAATTAACTAAACATATGATTTAAGAGGTGAAAAGAATGATGAAGGTTCTTCTATTATCTGCCTCCACGGGCGGAGGGCACAATTCGGCTGCTAAGGCGCTTAAAGCTTCTTTAGAGGCAGAAGGCTGCGCATGCATGGTTGTAGATGCTTTAAAATTTGCAAGCCCGGTTATTGATAAGATTATAGCTGGTGGTTATGAAACATCAGCAAAATATGTTCCAAAAACATTTGGCGCTCTATATAAAATGTCATCTGTTAAATCAAATAAGGATGAGCTTGATGCAATATTTAGAGGTATGATGGGTAAAAAAATATTGAATTTAATCAATAACACAAAACCTGACGCTATTGTTGGTACCCATCCATTTCCTTTAATGGCTCTTATGAAGTATAAAGAGGAAAATAGAATAGATATACCAATTATATCCGTACTAACAGACTATACAGCACACCCTACGTACATACATAAAAACATTGATGCTTATATAGTTGGTGATGAAGATGTTTCATATATATTAATGAATGCTGGAGTTGATAAGAGCAAAATATACCCATATGGAATTCCAATTAGCCGAGACTTTTTTAATACTGATAAGGTTGATGATATAAAAAGGGATTTAGATCTTGATGATAGATTTACAGTACTTCTTGCAGGAGGGAGCTTTGGCGCTGGGAATATAAAGGACAGCTTAATTGAGCTTATTAATAGCAGGTATGATTTCCAGATAGTTGTAATAACTGGCCGTGATGAATCACTTAAGGAAAAGCTTGAAAAGTTAATGAATGAAATTAAGCCCCAAAAAACTGTGCGTATACTTGGATTTACAAAAGATATGCCTCAACTATTATCAATTGGTGATGTATTAGTTACAAAACCAGGTGGACTTACCACAACTGAGGCCATTATGAAGGCTATTCCACTTGTAATTCCCTACTATATACCAGGGCAAGAAGCTGAAAATATAGACTTTCTATTAAATAACGGGCTTGCGCTTAAAACATTTAAGCACTACTCTTTATCAACAATAATAGAAATACTTATAGACAATCCTGACAGAAGGCAGGAGATAATTGACAGGATGAAAAAAAGAAGAAAACCTGATTCTTCCCAAAAGACTGCAGAGCTTGTTATAAGCTACATTGAAAAAAATAGGCAAGTATAAATGAAAAATATCCAGCCCTAAATGAGGTTGGATATTTTTATATTAGCTGATACTAAATACCTAAATACTAATGCTAATACATGTTAAAATATCGTCTACTACATATTTATCAAACTCGCCAGTTCTAAATCTTGCTACTACTTTTTTAAACATGTCTTTGTCCATTGTTCTTTGCAGATTTCTTAGATTCTTTGTAAACTCTATATAAAGTCCTATCATCCTAAACTGCTCGTCCATTATAACTATAGTAGGTACTTTTGCTTCACCAAATATATCATTCATTTTATCTTTATAGTCAATCATTTTAACTATTTTATATGCAATATTTTGGTTTAATGACCTCATCTTTTCTATTATGGGCAGAACAACCGCGCAATCGGGGCAATTCATATCTGCAAATATAAGCATGTGTACCTTTTTTGATACCGCCTCAATTGCCCTTGTCCTTCTTCCATTAATATAAATATTTTTACATTTATCAATCATAGACTCTCTTATAGCATTGTCTCCAGATTTCATATATTCGTCTAGATCAATACCAATATCATATAGTTCCTTAAATTCTTTCAAATATAACACCCCTGTTGTTTTTTAATTGTTCTTCCATAGTTTTTTGTCTTTAGTAAAGTATAAACCTATAATTATTGCTTTTAGATAATACTTATTAAAAAAAACCATTATAAATATAATAACCCGGATATACCGGGTTATCAATGGCGAATATTAACTTTTAAGTAAAAAGGTGATTTATATTATTTTTCAAGCTCTTTTAAAGCCCATTTCCACATCTTTGAGTGTCTTGCTTCATCTTCTGCAGATATCTTGAAGAATGCTGCAATCTCATCTTTTCCTTCTGCAAGTGCAAGGGATGCTCCTTCGGACTTCATCTTATGTGCTCCTATTTCTGCATCTATCATCTTCTTAACAAATTCTACAAGAGCCTCCTTGTTATCACCAAGCTCATTGCTTCTAAATACATAGTTTGCTCCATGGTATGCCTCTTCTTGTGCTATTGATTTAAGGGTTTCAGCTACATTTGCATATCCTAACTCATCAGCTAAAAGTCCAGCTGCCATGTAATGTGTAACTTCCCATGCTTCACCATTTATTTGAGCATTGATATACTCACTAAGGCTCATGCCTTCTTCTTTAACCTCGGTGAACTTTGACATTGGTGCTCCGCAAACTGGGCATCTCTCTGGTGCACTATCTCCTGTATGAACATATCCACAAACTCCACATTTCCATCTTTTCATTTTATATTCCTCCTATATGATATATATTATTCATTAATAATTGTTTTCCTTTGATGTATATATAATAATACATTATTGGTAATAAATCAAGTGTTTTCTAAAAGATATTTAAATATTAGTGATCCACCTATAATAATGTCCAAATATCACAAAATGATGTACAACGCAAAAAAACTCAACTTAAAAGTGCCTGCCACCTTCAAGTTGAGTTTTGCCATTGTATGCCAATTCTAACGTTAAAAGTGGCAGGCAGCTTGGGGTTGAGCTTTGCCGCTATTTGCCAATTCTAACGTTGGAAGTGCCTGCCACTTTTAAATTGAGTTATGCCACTACCTTCCAATTCTGCCGTTGTCATCTACATAAATATAGTCAACGGCTTTTCCAAGGATCCTGTTGTAAACCAATATATTTAGGTTGTCCTTGTCATTTGTGTATTCCTTTCCGTTTATAGTAATTACATGAGTATTTACTTTTTCTCTTAATCTTGTTATTTCAAGGGGAACATTATCATTAAGTACAAATTTGTCTTGTTTTATAAAGTCTCCTATTTCTTCTAGCTCTACTTTGTTTCTGTTTATTACAGCGGTGTATCCATCTTTTTGATTTGAAACATCAAGTTTGAGACCAAGGCCTTTCATGGTTTCTTTTAAATCATGGTTATCATCTAGCCGGCTGTAATTATTACAGTCTACAACGATTATATAATTATCATTTTTAAGGAATGGCACATAATCTTTTATATTATTTACTTCCTTTAGTATGTTAGCCTCCCTATCTTGCGTGTAGTAAACATAGCCAGTGTTCCAATCTTCATAATCTTTATCGCTGCGGTGATCTGCAAGGTTATAATTTTCTTTTAGAAACTTTCCTAGATAATCAGTTAATTTATCTGAGCCCCATATATTGGCATGTCCATCATTAAACATATCTTTTTTAAAATCAAAACCTATTTCATCAAATTTCTTGTTATAGTCTATAAATGGGATATCATTATCTTTTGCAATCTCTGCTACCTTGTTATACATTTTTGCAATATCTTCATGCCAGTTGCTTGAACCTGCAATTTTTGTATAGTCATGGGGTGCATTAACAAGTACAAGGTCTAAATCATTTTCTTTGCATAGTTCTATTATTTTGAACAAATATTCTTCTGTTTTAGGTGGAAGATATGAGGTTCCCTTTGTAGAGGTATCAGATAAACTGTCCTCACCATATAAACTGCAGCCAGCGCCAAAACCTTTTGCATAATAAGAGCTTTCAGTGTCAAATACAAAATCTTTTTCCTCTAGCTCCTTCCACCTGGTGTGATACTTTGCCATAGGGAAAATATAGTATGGCCACTGATCCTTAGGTGTAGAATTAAAAATAGCCTGCATTTTATTCATAGAAAACTTCATATTGTCAATAACATATCTAATATATCCATCCTGCCCGAATTTATCAGTAAGTCCCAAATAGTATATATCAAGTACAACAATAGGTTTTTTATGTTTCTTCAAAACCTCTTTTAGTAAATAATATGTAACATCTATAGGTTGTCCCCCTGTTGCATAATTAAAACTTGTTATACCATACTTATTCCATAATTCATTAGGGTTAATCATGCCCGCCATATGGCTTGAACCCATTAAAACAACATCATATGAATCATCTTTTTTATATAGTCCCTGTATAAGCTTAGCGCGATGATCTGTTTTTAATATAAATATAGGATTAATTATTATAATAATATATATTAATATAATAAGAAAAGTACAAAATTTAACTACATTCTTTTTCACCAAATCCACCTCCTAAAACTGAAAATATATAAACTGCTGAGCGTTAAATCCTGGTCCATACATACCAAATACTAATATGCATATAACAGTTACCATATATAATGCCCATTTGAATAATACATTCTGCTCTTCTAATTTAATACGCAGATTGCCATTTCTCTTGAGCAAGTCCACTATTATAACAATTATTATGCCAATAATAGCCACTCTAAAGTCCTTAAAATCTAATCCTAACTTATAAATAGAGCCTGAAGTAAATACCCATGGGTTAAAATACATCATATTCTTAATCAGTATCTTTGCATCGGTAAATGTATTTGCTCTAAAAAATATCCACGCAAAATCCACTAATATAAATGTTATAATCACCTGAAAGACCCTAAACCCAAATACATCTGCCTTTATATGCAGCTTTTCTATAGCCTTATCTTTAATTGGTCTTAATATATCCCCTATTACCTGGTATGCTCCATGGAGTGCTCCCCAAATTACAAAATTTGCTGCGGCCCCATGCCATAATCCACTAATCAAAAACACTGTCATAATATTAAAGTAGTTCCGCGGTTTACTACATCTATTGCCTCCTAACGGGATATACAAATAATCCTTAAACCAAGCACCAAGTGTAATGTGCCACCGCCTCCAAAACTCTTTTATAGATTTTGATAAATAAGGTTGTCTAAAGTTTGTAGATAGCCTAAAGTCCATAACCTCTGCGGCTCCTCTTGCTATATCTGAATAAGAAGCGAAATCGCAATATATCTGAAATGCAAAAAAGATGGTAGCAACAATTATTTCCATGCCCTTATAATTATTAGGATTGTTGTATACCGTATTAACAAATATGGCCAGCCTATCAGCTACCACCATCTTCTCAAAAAATCCCCATAACATTAAAACCAATCCACTTTTGGCTCTACGGTAGTCAAATGAATGTTCCTCATCAAATTGATATAGCAAGTCCTTTGACTTTTCTATAGGTCCTGCAACTAATTGTGGAAAGAACGCTACAAAAAGAGCATATTTACCTAAATTTTTCTCTGCTTTAATGTCTCCTCTATAAACATCTATGGTATAGCTTAACGCCTGAAAAGTGTAAAAGGATATTCCTACAGGAAGTAAGAAATCAAAAGTAGGTATTTGTAATGTTATATTAAATAATGAAAATAGCCTTGTTAGGCTTGAAGTAAAAAAATTATAGTATTTAAATAAAAATAGTATGCCTAAATTGGTAAAAAGGCTTCCAAAAACCCAGAATTTCTTTAATTTAACTGACTTTTCGCCTTCAAACCTTTTATCTGCTCCCTCAATTAATAAGCCACTAAAATATGTTATCAATGTGGATGTACCAATTAAAATTGCATATTTAGGATTCCAACTCATATAAAAATAATAGCTGCCAATCAGCAACCAAACCCATCTTGCTTTATGGGGTATTAAAAAATATACAATTGTAACAATAGGAAAAAAAGTTAAAAAATTTATTGAGTTAAATAACAATCTAATGCTCTCCAATCCATTATTTATTTGTACAACAACAAATATTATACCATACGAAAAAATAAGAGCTACCAATTTCGATTTGCTCATATTATGTTACTTTAAGTTTAAATGCTATAGATAAAGTGCTAAAATACATTAAGATATGTATTTTACAATTGCAAAGGAAGATGCTTTTATGGATAATTATGTACCTAAAATAGCTGCAATACATGATCTGTCTGGTTTTGGCAGATGCTCTTTGATGGTTATTATTCCAGTTCTATCAACCATGGGTATACAAGTTTGTCCCGTACCTACGGCCATACTTAGTACACATTCAGGTGGATTTGGAAAGTTTTCTTTTACTGACCTTACAGATAATATGGATGACTATATTTCCCATTGGAAGAGCATAGGCATTAAATTTGATTGCATATATAGTGGATTTTTAGGTTCTGAAAGACAAATTGATATTATTAGTAACTTTTTTAAAGACTTTAAGTTAAAAAGTAATCCACTCATTGTGGTGGATCCTGTAATGGCAGACCATGGGAAGCTATATGCTACATATACCATAGAAATGAAACAAAAAATGGAGCTGCTTGTTAGAAAAGCTGATATTATAACTCCAAACTTGACTGAAACCTATTTTCTACTTAATGAACCATACCATGAAGGTGCTGTAGATGAAAAAGAGATGAAGCGTATACTAAAAAAGCTCTCTCAAATGGGGCCTAGTATGATTGTTATAACAGGTATCATGGAAAAGTGTAATCATCGCTGCAATATAGGATATGATAAATGTAAAGATAAATATTGGAAGGTTAGATATAAGCAGATACCTGCTGATTATCCTGGTACGGGAGATGTTTTTGCAAGTGTACTCACTGGGGGCTTCCTTACAGGGGATAGCCTGCCCGTGGCAATGGATAGGGCAACTCAATTTCTATATGCAGCAATAAAGGAAACCTATAGATGCAAAACTCCTAATAGGGAAGGCATTCTACTTGAAAAGGTGCTTGGACTCCTCAATAATAGAAATATAAAGTATTCTTATGAGGCCATTTCTTAAGTGAAAAGTAATTTTAATCATATGGACACTGCCGCAGAAGAAATTAAAAATTATATGCTGCCCCTATATAGGACGATGAAATACAAAAGTTCTATATTGGGGCAGCATATAATTTAGTGGCAGTTCATATGATTATTTTTATTCAGTTTCATTTAAATATTCAATCGTCGTGTCCATATCTATTTTATAACATTCCTTCATAAACTTCGGTATGTTATTCCAATTCCCAACGTTGTACCCGTAAATTGTATTAGGAACTTTTTTTAGCACCAAAACGGTTTTATCATCAGATTGATGATAAGCCTCTATTTTTTCTAGATTAAAATTTTGAGCGTATGAAGCATTCTTGTATCCTTCATAGGTGCTGCTGAAAACAACTAAAGATAAAACAATAAAGGATGCCATAATAATATTTTTTAATAGCTTAAAATGTATATTTACAATTTCACAAAGTATTGATGCTATTACAAAAACTGATGCAGCAATAATTGCTATCTTTATGTTAGAGCCTAATGCAAAAGCAAATAAGGATAGTGATATGAAAATTTTGCTATCATAAAATTTATTAAAAGAATATACAATAAGCACCCACATAAACAGCATGGAAGGGAACATAATCTTGTATGTTCCAGCAAACCTTGAGTCTGCAACTATTAGCATTATTTGTGCACCTATTGCATTTATAGTACAAAATATGGGAAAAGGATATCCCTCTCTTTTCAGAATCAAAATTGAAACATAAATAAGGCTAAATAGATATACTAATGCAAATGCTATAATACAAAGATTGAAAATTGTAAAATGACCTTTGTCTGGAAAAATGGCTATATTATATTTTTTACTTAAAACAACATAGGAATATCCGCAAGCCGCCATAGATAATATAAAGGCAATGGCAGTATTAATATTAATCACTGGTAAACGTTTATTTTTATGATTGCTGCGATTACTTGATGAGTAATGTATAAGCCAAAATATACAGCATATGCATAATACCAATACATATCCTAATGCAGGAGTAGAAAATATATTTGTCTTCAATAGCTCTGTAATTGACTGTTTTATATCCATACCCTTACCAGCGTTTTTCTCAAGCAAGGCCCTTTTAAGGGATCCGTAGGTTACTATTCCGTAGCCTGAAAACACGGCAATATAATATGGTATAAGTCCTCTACCAAACTTTTTATTTTCAAAAATACTAAAATATAAAGATATTAGTATTGTAAATCCTATTGCAATCATTCCGCCCTGCTGAGTTGATGAGCCTGATAGTATTGCCAATAATACAATCCACCACTTTGCTCTATACTGGCCTCTCTCCGTACCATAATCTTTGTAAAGCAAATAAGCATAAACCATTACAATAAATGTGGGATAAAGATAATTAAGAGAACATGCCGCATAATAGATCGTTGTATGTGTTATTTGTATATCTAAAAGTAAAAATAAAATAGATGCTGCCAATGTAGACATTAAAAATCTTTTATCTGTGTCGTAATCGTAAGCGTAAGCGTCAAAGCCCATTCCTATCTTTGCAATAATAAGTGATGTAAGCATAATTATAATAGGATTTATTATCCTAAATAAAAATCCATTGTATCTTAAAAGTCCCATTAGCAATACATGAACCCAAACCCTTCCATTAACGTTTAGCTCCTTTACCATAAACTTTGGCAAGTAACTAATCCCATAAGAGGCATCCCTGCAATAATAAAGATCATCCGCATACATGAATATATATCTATGTATCAATAACATGGCAAGCAGTATAAAAATTAAGCCAGTATATTTTGTGTACCTTGATGTAGCCTTTTTATTCATATTGTGTCTCCTTCAAGTCAAAAATTTTGTCCATTAGTCCTTCAGATATAATATACTATTTAAAGCCCTCTTACAATCCCTTTAAGCATAAAGCTCTACAATACGACAATATATGACAAATACGTGGATTAATGTATGTATGAAAACCTCTGCTAAATGTGTTAAAATAAATATTGTCGAATTTTGTTGCTTATAAGTAGGGGGATTAAAGTGATTTCAATAATAATGCCTGTATATAATGAAGGGGAACAAATATACCAAAACGTAGTAGAGGTAATGCAAATATTAAATAGAAATAAAATTGAATATCAGTTTGTGCTAGTTGATGATGGCTCGCGTGATAATACTTTAAGTGAATTAAATAGATTGTATAAAAATTATAAAAATGTATCAGTTATACAATTAACTAGAAACTTTGGAAAAGAGGCTGCATTATGTGCGGCACTAGAAAATGCATCTGGTGATGCATGCTTAGTACTTGATGCTGACCTGCAGCACCCTGCAGAGTTAATTCCTGAGATGGTGCGCCTTTGGAGTAAAGAGGGGTATGATGTTGTTGAGGGCGTTAAGTCTGATAGGGGCAGTGAATCTTTATTTGGAAAAATAGCTGCATTGACATTTTATAAAATATTTAATAAAACATCTGGAATAAACCTTGAGAGCGCATCAGATTTTAAACTATTAGATAGAAAGGTAGTAGAGGCGTGGAAGTCACTTAATGAGTCCATTACTTTCTTCCGTGGTATGTCCGCTTGGGTAGGTTTTAACCGGATCCAAATACCATTTGAAGTAAAAAAAAGAACCAATGGAAACTCAAAATGGTCTGCTAAAAGTCTAACAAAACTTGCTGTACAGTCTATTACATCATATACTTCAGCACCTCTTTATATGATTACACTGCTAGGCGTTATTATGCTTTTTATAGATTTTATATTGCTTATACAAACATTATTTATGAAATTTAGCGGAAAAGCATTGACAGGTTTTACAACGGTCATAATTCTATTGCTAGGTACTGGTAGTTGTATTATGATAAGTTTAGGGATTATTGGCGTATATATTTCAAAAATCTACGATGAAATAAAAAATAGGCCGAGATATTTAATTGCAAAAAAACAAGGAAAAGGATTTTTAAATGGTTAATGTTAACAGTAAATTACATGAGATAATTAAAAACAAAGATACCCAAAGGCAATTTATGAAGTATTTACTTGTTGGAGGTTCTACTGCACTAATTGAGCTTACGCTATACACCTTATTTAGAAGGGTTATACATTTAGAACTTGCCGTATCAAATATTTCTGCAACTGTTTGCGCCACCACTTTTAATTTTATTGTTAATAGGGGATGGTCTTTTAAAGCAGCTTCTAATTTGTCCCGCAGTCTGGTTATGTATCTGTTGTTATTTTGTTTTAACACCATATTTAGCACATTTATGATTTCCAATATGGTTAGGTGGGGGCTATATGATGTGCTGGCCAAGGTTATAACCATGGGTATTGTAACAATGTGGAATTTTGTACTTTATCATAAGGTAATCTTTAAATAAGTTTATATAAATAATAACCGGCTATTTATATATTAAATAGTCGGTTATTATTTATATTTTAAAAAACGTTTACCTTGAAATAATCAATTCTTTTTTTCTATTTTCAATGCTTTTAATGTTATTATCTATTTGCTTTTCATTCTTATTAAGATCATATATTATACCGCTTATTTTGTTATATAATTTTTTTAACTTCTCACGATCCTCTCTAATCCTGCTTCTTACATTTAAATCAGTAAATATGTTGTCAAACCAATAATCAATTGCTCTTGTGGTTCCATCTATACCTGAGAAATCTGCATACCCAAGTAAAGCCACATCCGAAAGTTCTTTCTCTAAATCTTTTATCTGAGAATACAATCTATTAAAGGTTTCTTTAGCATTATCAATGTTGTCATATTTTGCTACATGGCTTATTATCCCGCCTTTAGTCCAAACATCATAAGTGGCCCATCCTTCAGCACTATCTAGATACCCAATTACAGCATCTATTGTGCTTTTTACCCTAGTAGCCGCCCTAATTGCTTCATCGATTTCAATAGACTGTTTTGCAAGTGTTTTACGTTCCTCCTCTAGCTGCATATATTGAGCATATACTTCACTTGCAACATCTCTTATAATCTCTTGTTCCCTTCTTTTTATCTCAGAGTCATATGTATCTTTATCACGATTTAGCTCATATATCCTATTGCTTAACTCATCCTTCTGTATATATAGGTTATTGATCCTATCACAAGCTTTATCATATTCTATTTTAGCGGCAATCATCTCTTTAGTTTCTTTGTCAATCTTATTATCATATTTTCCAATAAGCTTTAATATTATTGAAGAAAATGATTCCTTCTTAAGCTTTTCTACATCTAGTGATTCTGCTTCATACTTTCTAAGAAGCACTTTAACATCACCCTCAGCCTTATATGTAGCCTTTCTTAACTTTTCCATATGCTCTTCTAATACAGGAATCATTCCTATATTGTTCCTTATTTCCATCAAGCTCTCGCTATCCATTTTAGTCCCCCATGATATTTTATTTTGAAAGATTATTAAAACACCTTCTTCTATATTATACCATATATGTTCCCCTCAAGCCTTAGCAGTTTCTCTTTAATGTCTAATCCTCCAGCATATCCTGTAAGATTACCACTTTTGCCTATTACTCTATGGCATGGAATAATAATTGGTATTGGATTTTTACTGCAAGCAGCACCAACTGCACGGGCTGATTTAGGCCTTCCTATTTCTTCTGCCACCTGCTTATAAGTTAGTGTCCTGCCATATGGAATTTCACATAGGCATCCCCATACTTCCTTCATAAATGGAGTTCCTGCAGGATCTAATGGCAATGAAAAATGTTTAAGCCCACCTTCAAAATACCTTTTAATTTGATCTGCTGCTTCTTTTAAAATAGGTGATTCAAATATATCAATTTCCAGTGGTAATTCCTCTCCCTGGAAATATATGGCTGCTATTTTGCCGTTTTTATCTTCTATAGCTATTTTACCTATATCAGTTTTGTAATAAAACAAGCTCATATTTATTATTCTCCTTAAAATATTAGGCTTTGCTTTAGCAACTAATTCCACAAATCATCCATTAATGCCTGAATCCTTTTTCTTCTTTCTTCTGTTGCATCTTTATCTATAGTTATAGTATTGCCATCAATAATTAGCACATCGCCTTCTTTTGCATCTAATGGAATCTCTCCCCTGTCTATATCCATCATTTCTTTATCTTCCTTTTCGCATACTGCATATTTCCCTTCAAATCTATCTATTATAACTTTCATAATATTTTCCTCCTTATGTTGGCGGGTTGCACTTGCTGCAAGGTTCATAACTTCCTTTTGCTTTCTTTAAACTCATAGGTATTTTACTTTTCTTAAGAAATTGGCAGCCTTCTCTATGATATTTTTTCCCGGTACTTGTTACATATACCGTCTCATCTTTTTTATCACTAGCAGATACAGGTGTCTTAGCTTGAGGCTTAGGTAAAGGTTTAGCAATGGGTTTTGCTACTGCACCGGTATTTTTAGAATCAGCCTTAGGTGGAGCATTTTGCTTTACAGGACTGGCTTTCTTATCAAAACTAATCCTTTCTCCATCACTTGTGGCAATAATGGTTCCTGAATCATCAGTACGATATATTTCCACACTCGAAGCTGCAAGATTGTTTAAAGTTGCTTGTGTTGGGTGACCATATTTATTGCCCTTGCCGCAGCTTATTACTGCATATTTAGGATTTACTGCCTTTAAAAATTGTTTGCTAGTTGATGTGTTGCTTCCATGATGTCCTATCTTAAGTATATCCGATTTAAGGTCAAAACCAGCAGAAATTATTTCATTTTCTGACGCAGATTCAGCATCTCCAGCAAATAAAAATGAAGTTTTGCCAAAGCTTACCTTTGCAACTACAGAATAATTGTTTAGATTGTCATAGTTGCTGCTATTTGGTGCTAATATATTAAAGCTGGCTTCTCCTAATTTATAATCATGTCCAGGAATAGGACTTGTAATTTCAAGCCCTTTAGCTTTAATAGCTAATAATAGTTCTTCAAAGGTTTTACTGTTATGAGATACTTTAGGCATTATAATTTTATCTATTTCTAAAGCATTTACTACATCCTTAGCCCCACCTATATGATCTGCATGGGGATGGGTTAATATTAAATAATCTAACTTTTTTATGCCTTGATCTTTTATATATCTAACTATATTATCCCCATCTTCTGCATTTCCTGCATCTATTAGCATTGCTGCATTACCTACATGAATAAGTTCACAATCACCCTGTCCTACATCTATGTAGTGTATCTTTATACTTCCTAAATCTTTAGCTTTATCCTTATTTTCTTCTGTTTCCTTTGTATTCTCTGTTTTCTCTTGCTTAATCTCTGCATCCTTATCCTTACTTTCCTGTGGAGATACAGTTTCAACATTATTTATTTCTGGCCTCTTTATAGCTTTACTACTTTGTTCGCACCCCATGAATACAAATATCATAGCAAATGACAATAGTAAAGATGCTACTTTTTTCATCTATAACACCTCATTCTTTATCTTGTTTACTACAATATTCTGCATTTATGATATTTTCCCTCCTTTTATGACAATTTAATTGAATTTTCATTTGTAATCTACATTTATCAGGGAAGCCGATAAATAGCAAAAAGCCATTAGGTAAATATTTACCTAATGGCTTTTTGCTATTTACAAATATTATTTTTTGTCTATTCTAATAGAATACTCCCATAAAACCTGCAATTAAAACTATAACTGCAAATATCATCCTGTATACTGCAAATATCTTCATTGGCTTTTTCTTCAAATATGAAATGAACCTATCAATTACCATAAGTGCTACTATAAATGAAACTACAAAACCAACAATTAGTGAAATAATTTCAATAGATGTAAAGCTAGCTAGCCCTCCAACTTTTATAAGCTTTAAGAGGCTCATTCCTATCATAACAGGTATCGCCAAAAAGAATGAGAACTCAGCAGCTGCAACAGTAGAAAGTCCTGATATCCATCCTCCTATTATTGTTGAGGCTGAACGAGACATTCCAGGAATTATTGCCAAACACTGGAATAGTCCTATCGTTATTGACTGCTTTGTATTTACGTTTATCTCATTTCCTTTTGCATTATTGCTGCTTCTGCTATTCCTACTGCTTTTACTTCCTTTATTTCTAAACTTCTTCTCTGCATAAATCATCCATATACCACCTAGAAACAGTGTCATAGCAACAATTACTGGCTTAAAAAGATATTCATCTGCTAAGTCATTAAATAATATTCCAAATACGCCTCCAGGAATACAGGCTATAACTATCATTAACCAAAACTTGAATCCTGATTTTTCATATCCAACTTTTTTAGGAAAAAAGTTTACAAGGGTATCTTTTATTTTTGACCAATAAAGTATGATTACGGCTAGTATTGCTCCAAGCTGTATAACATATGTATACGTCTGAACGTAATTTGGACTTGTGCCTTTAAATCCCATTATGTTTTCAAAAATAATCAAGTGACCTGTTGAAGATACAGGTAGAAACTCTGTTATTCCTTCAACGATTCCTAGTATTACAGACTTTATTACTAAAGATATTCCATCCATATTTATCTCCTTATATACGCAAAAAATTATTTCTTTTAAATTATATCATAATTTAAAAGAAATTAAACCACCAAACATTGGCATAACTTAACCAAAAGTGGCTGGCACTTTCGATTTGAGTTATGCCAAAGTCTGCCATTCTACTTTAGAATTTTTGTTGCATGGATTAGACCCCAAAGGTTTACTATGCCATCTACGACGAGGGATATTCCCATGTATATTGTGAGCGCAATTCCGCCTTTAAATGGGTTGAATAGTAAGATGGTGCCTAATATGGCGGTTATTATTGCAAATACGAGGCTTGTACTCCATTTAGTATATTGTCCTCTTTTTAAATCCATGGCTAATTGTATCCTTATAATACTATCAATAACTATGGCTAATCCTAATATGAAAGGCAGTATAGAGATAACAACTTTAGGAGCAGCAAGTATAAAGATTCCTAGTATTATATATAATATTCCCTGGGCAAGATCAAATCTAAAAGCCGTGTCATAGGTATTCCCGTTAAAATACCTTATCATTTTTACTGCTCCGAATCCTAATGTCAATATACCAAATATGTTGCATATAATACGTGCTGAAATCTCTGGCCATATTATAAGCACAATGCCTAATGTGATATAAAGTATTGAAAAAGTCATAAATGTGTTTTTGAATTTTTTTAAAGTTTTCATATTTTCCCCCCTATTTTTTATTACATAATGATAGTATTAGTTTGAAATTAATCTACAGGCTTTACCAATCCTTGGCATAACTTAACGGAAAGTGGCTGGCACTTTCGGTTTGAGTTATGCCAAGGTTTGCCATTTATAGATTGAGATCAATCTACGGATTTTAAAGACTCTACCATATCTATCTTCTTTAATTTATAATACATTATAAAATTAACAAAAACAGAAAACAATATTGTCAAAATGGCTGAATATATATAGCTAACAACCCTTATTTTTCTTCCAAACATTATAAATTCTGTTTCAGCTGTAAGTATTATAAACCTGTGAAGAAATACCCCCAAAACAAGTCCGAATGCTGTGCCTATTATGGTTAATATTATATTTTCTCTATATACATACTTTGAAACTTCCTCATCATAAAATCCTAAAACTTTTATGGTTGCAATCTCTCTTATCCTTTCGCTTATATTTATATTAGTTAGATTATATAATACTACAAAAGCTAATGCACCTGCACAAAATATAAGAACCAGTATTACATAGTTTAAGCTTCCTATGGTATCCTTAAAGTTCTTGCTTATTCCTGTAATAAACCTTACGGAACCAACATCATCATATTGCAATAACTGTTTAGATATATAATCCTCATCAGTATTTGTTGTCTTTGCTAATATCTTTTGAAAGCTTACCTTGTCTTTAAATACTTTTTCATATACATTAGGTGACATATACATATAGTGAAAAGAATAGTTTTCAGTAATTCCTGTAATTTTAACCTTTTCCTTTTTGTCTTCATCTACTTTTATATATATTTCGTCTCCAACATCCGCTTTTAAAAGCTTTGCCATTTTCTCTGTTAAAACTATTCCATCCTCTTGTATATTTATCTCTTGCTTTGTGGTTCTATTTTTTAATGTTATAAAGTCTTTAATGCGCTCTGGTTTTTCAGGTACTATTAGGTTTACAGTCTTTTCTATATTTCCTTTATCAATATCTACTACCTGGTCTTTAATTAAAATATAGTCATTAATATTTGTGTCGCCTTTTATATGATCCAAAACTTTAGTTGATTGTCCTTTATTTATACCATTCTTTAATTCTATTGCTATCTGGTATGTATATATTTCGCCAAATTGTTTATCAGTTATAGACGTAATAGAATCCTTAAGGCCAAAACCAGCAACAAGTAGGGCTGTACATCCGCTTATTCCTACTATTGTCATTATAAAGCGTTTCTTATATCTAAATAAATTCCTTGCAGTAACCTTTTGCGAAAACTTTAATTTATTCCATATGAATTTTATTCTTTCAAGTAAAATCCTTTTACCAGCTTTAGGTGCCTTAGGTCTTAAAAGGTTGGCTGGAGTTTCCTTAAGCTCATTATAACAAGCTATCCAAGCAGCCATGGTGGTTGCCAAAACTGCTGAAACAGTTGAGATTATAGCATAATAACTGTTAAACTCTGCTATAACAGGAGGCATAATATACATTATCCTGTAAGCATTGAATATTACTGTTGGGAAAACCTTAAATCCTATTAATAGGCCTACTATGCTGCCGCATATGCTAGCTATGGCTGAATACAATAAATATTTTGAAGCTATTGCAATATTCCTATAGCCCATTGACTTTAAACTACCTATATAAGATCTCTGTTCATCAACCATTCTTGTCATAGTGGTTAGACATACAAGTACCGCTATAATAAAGAAAAATACAGGAAATACTTGGGCTATGGCATCAATCCTATCAGCAGCCATTCCATAATCCACAAAATCATAGGTTTTATTTCTTTTTATTATATACCACTTGGGTTTTTCAATTTCACTTATATCTTTTTCCCCTTTAGCTATCTTCTCTCTAGCTTTGTTTAACTCATCATTAGATTCTTCTTTAGACTTTTTATATTCACTATATCCTTTTTCATATTCTTCTTTAGATGAGTTAAGCTTTTTATGGGCTAAGCTAAACTCGCCCTTGGCCGTTTCCTTTGAACTTTTTAGCCTCTTTTCTTCACTTTGAAGCCTTGACTTTCCTTCATCAATGCTTTTTTTGGTCTCCTTTAATTTCTGCTCACCATATATTAATTCTTGTCTACCTTTTTCTATTTCAGCTTTAGATGATAGTATTTTACCTCTTCCATCTTCAATTTGCTTTTCGTAAATATCTATTGTTGCTAATGTCTTGGCCTTCTCCTCTGGATTCGTTATATAATCTAGGCTCAGCTTAAGCTTGTTTAACTCATCCTCACTTTTGTTTAATTCATCTTCAGCAAGTTTTATTTTATCCTCAGATTCTTTCAATTGGATATTTACTCTACTTTTGTTGTCATTAAAATAATTAAGATTTTTATAGTATTCCTTTTCTCCTTGCTCTATTTTGTTGTATTCGCTAGATAGTCTATCTTCAGCAGTTTTTATTGTTTTATTAAAATCCTTTTCCTTTTGGGCTAATTCATTTTCTCCTTTTGATATTTTTATCTTTGCATCTGATAGTTTATCTTCAGCCTTTTTAAGCTCTGTTTGCTGCTTTTTTTCTCCCTCTTCTAAGTCCTTTTTAGCCTTGTTTAGTTTGCCATTGGCCTCATCTATTATCTCGTTATACCTATCTTCTTTCCTTATATCTGCAACGCCCTCTAGGTTTTTCACTATGGGCTCTAGTATTTTGTCATATTCATCATCATAGGTTTGAGCATTTTTAACTCCCTTTATGGTTATATATACATCAGTAAAATAAGGTATGGTAAAATCATCTTTAGGAATCATAATATAACTGTCTATTTCCCCATTACCAATTGTTGTAGTTCCTCTTTCAAAGGATATATATAAAGGACTCTCGACTAATCCTACTACAGTGTATTCATCTCTTTTTAAGCTATCTCCTATTTTTTCACTCGTGCCGCTAGATAACCTAACTTTAGAGCCTATTGATAGGGATTCTGTGGTCATGCTCCCTCTTTCAGCCAAACATTCTCCCTCTTTTTCAGGGAGTCTTCCCTTAACTAGATTTATCTTGTTTACATAATCGTCATAGTTATCCATATCATTAGGAATTGACAGCAGTTTTACCACCCTAGTTTTTTCTCCATCATCAGCTAAAGCATCCATTGAATAACTAGGGTCTAACTTTTCAATTTCTGATACCTTTTTTATTTCATCTATGTCCTTTTCACTAAACCCCATGGTAGATACAAGACGAATATCAAAAAGGTCGTAATCGTCAAAATATTTGTCTGCAGTTATTTTCATATCTGGGGCTGTAGCCTTTATACCTGCAAAAAGACCTACTCCTAAGGCTACTATAGTAAAAATAGCTAAAAACCTTCCTAATGTATTGCCTATTTCCCTAAACGTATCCTTTAAAAGAGTACTTTTCATTACCACTCTATCCTTTCTACTGGAATAGGATTTTTATTTATTTCCTCGCTCTCTACTCTCCCATTTTTTATCTTTATAACCTTGTCAGCCATGGGCGCAATAGCTGAATTGTGAGTAACCACTATTACCGTCATATTGTTGTCCCTGCTTGTGTCCTGCAGTAATTTCAGAATGGATTTCCCAGTATTATAGTCTAATGCCCCTGTAGGCTCATCACATAATAAAAGCTTTGGGTTTTTCGCAAGAGCTCTTGCTATTGCAACCCTCTGCTGCTCCCCTCCTGAAAGCTGACTTGGAAAATTATCTTTTCTATCTTTAAGCCCTACCTGCTCTAGCACAAAAGAGGGCTCATATGGGTCTTTACATATCTCGGTTGCTAATTCTATGTTTTCTAATGCAGTAAGATTTTGAACCAAATTATAGAATTGGAAAACAAATCCTATATCGTATCTCCTATAAGTGGTTAATTCCCTTGATGAATACTTATTTATTTCATTATTGTCAACTATAAGTTCACCGCTAGTTGGGGAATCCATTCCACCTAAAATGTTCAGTACAGTACTTTTGCCAGCACCGCTTGGTCCTACTATAACTACAAACTCTCCCTTTTCTATAGAGAAAGATATATTATCTAATGCATTTATTTCAACCTCACCCATGCTATAAACTTTTTTAACATTTCTAACTCCAATAAAGCATTTGTCCATTAAAATCATCCCTTTTAACTCTGTTGTATCAATTTTACCACATAATTAGAAAATAATTACTACATTACTATTTTACCATAAACTATTTTATATAAATAAAATCCTCCTTAGTTAATTATTATAAAACTAAGGAGGATTTATTCAATAATATAAAATATGTTATTCTTGCTTAAATATAATGAACACTATAAAGGTAAATATATTAATTCTTGATACATTTAATATTAGTTCTTTTAATAACAAGGTAGCCAAGTATATAGGATGTAAAAATTGTTATAAGCAAATATATTAAACTAATAGGTGTAATCCTCGTGGTGAGCGTTTTCCTCAAATTATCCCACATATTCACCCATATGGAGTTGTTATAGAGCTTTACCAAAATAGTTATGGCTAAATATCCAATCAAAAACTTAATCCATCCCACTTTATACAAAAGTGACCCAACAAAATTAACTAGTGATATTAATGTTAAAAACAAAATAAACATAGAAAATATAATATATAAAATATTATCCTCTGCAGTATTAAATATACCAAACTCCACCATTGGCTGTCTTCCAATTGCACTTACAATAAACCTATCAATATACATTAATAATCCAAATACAACGGCTATGGCTAGACACATTATAATGTTGCTTATAATAACGGCTTTACAAAAATCCCCTCTTGTAGCACTAAATCCAATTGCAATTGGGAAGTTTTCATAGTACACCATTATTCCATAGGTTACAAGAAAAATACCTATAACTAATGTGTTGGCTCCTGCTACAGAAAGTAAATCATCATTCACTAATCCCATACTACTTGTTTTACTAGAATAGTAGTTGACGGCGTATCCTAGTAAATCTAAAGTTATCATTATAATCCAAATACTAGTTAAGGACTTTTTAACCCATTGATTTTGAAACTTGATCATTCTTTTGCTTGAATCCATTATATCCCCACCTTTACAGTATCTTTTTCTGTTAGATATACAAATAACTTTTGCAATGGTATTTGACTTATCTCAACTCCATTGCTTTTTAAATCATGGATCTCATCTTGAGTTAAATCATCAAATATACCTAGTATGATTGTTTTTCCAAACTCTTCCCTGCTAATTACTTTCTTTGAATCTATAATTTTTAAAAGGTTTTCTTCTTTTCCACTTAAAAAGTTTGCTTTCTTAAGCAACATATGGGTTTCTCCCTTAATCATTACTTCCCCTTGTGATAATATGATTATATCTTCAAATAAATTGCTAACCTCGTCTATTAAATGAGTTGAAATAATTATAGTCCTTGGGTTTTTACCATAATCCCCAAGAAGTAGATTATAAAATTTATACCTAAATACTGCATCTAATCCTAAGGAGGGTTCATCAAATATTGTAAGACTTGATCTTGAAGCTAAACCTATTATTAATCCTACTATGGTTTGATACCCCCTAGAAAGCTTCTTATATTTCTTCTTTGTATCTAAACTAAATTGGCTAACCAAATAATTTTTATATTCCTCATCCCAGTCTTTGTACATTATCTTAGCTAATTCAAATAACCTATTTACATTTTGTTCTCCAAATGCTGCCCCTCTATCCTCTACAATGCAGATGTCCTCCATAGCCTTTGAGTTTTCAAATACATCCTGATTGTGCAGCTTTACCTCTCCGCTATCTTTTACTATTTGACCAGCTATTATATTCAATAAAGTGGTTTTTCCCACTCCATTTCTGCCTAATAGTCCATAAATTTTGTTCTCTTCTAAAGTTAAATTAACATTCGTTAGCACCTGATTTTTGCCATAGGATTTGTTTAGATTTTTGACCTCAAGCATTCTATTTTCCCCCCTTATAATCTTTGAAAAACTTTATTAACCCATCTGTTGGTATCTCAAGCCTTTCAGCCTCTGCCATAATCTCTGGCAAGATTTCTGTGAAAAATGTCTTTTGCCTTTTCCCTAGAATTTTTCTCTTTGCTCCTTTTGCCACAAACATTCCAAGTCCCCTTTTTTTATAAAGTACTCCTTCTTCTACCAGAAGGCTTAGCCCTTTTCCTGCTGTGGCAGGGTTTATCTGATATACTTTAGCAAATTGGTTAGTAGAGGGTGCCTGATCCTCTTCTTTTAGATTTCCTAGCAGAATATCATTTTCTATGGATTCAGCAATCTGTATATAAATTGACTTATCCGAGCTTAAATCAAGCAATATATCACCCCCGTAATTACTATGTTAATTTGTTAGTTACCTATGTAATTAACTATACTGCATTTTAACATTTATTTCAATAGTTTTTTATATTTTCATCTTGAATAAGCTCATATTATGGGTTCCCGCCTTTGCTTATTCCCTCTTTGACAATGATTTAACTAAAGTAAACCCTTATTTTGCCGAATAAATTAAATAAGACTAGTTGTGAGAGCAATTCTTTTTTCTAATCTTTAATCCTATACATGAACAAACAAAATTAAAAATAAGGGGAGATAAAAGTGTTTAAAACAATCAAAGTAAGAGTTAAGTTCTTGTGTGCATTCTTGGTTATAATTATAATGTCGACTAGTGCTAATTATTTATCCTTAGCTAAATTTAATAAGATAAATGATAATCAAAACATAAGTGACAATAACACCGAAGACGTAATAAGACTAACTAAAGTAGAAAGTAATTTGTCACAGATTACAAGCAACCTGCAAGCTATATCATACAAAGCATACTCCCAATCAGCTAATGACTATTCTCAAAATATTAGTTCATTATTTAGCAGTTGTGATGAGCTGATTTCAGAGTACGAAAATAGTGAATTCGACTACCTAGAAGGAGAAGAGGAAATCTTCAACACATTTAAAACTAATTATGATAAGTATAAGAAAAATGCTAAGTCTATAATTGAATCAAGTCAATCTGGCAAACATGAGATTGATAAAAATCAATATAAAGAAACTGCAGCAATTATAGATGCTGCAACAAAGGAATTATACAAAATAGCGAACATGAATGAAAATAATTCTAAAGAGATAAAAATAAAGAACAAAGAAATTTTTAATACTTCTAAACATATGGTTAATACGATATCAATTGTTTCGTTTATTTTAACTATTATCATTGGTACATATATGGCAGAAAGTGTAATGCTGCTGCTTAATAGAATTAGAAAATATTCAAAAGGACTAGCAAACTATGACCTTACTCAAGATATAAAAAATGGCAGAAAAGATGAATTTGGGATGGCTCTAGGCTCCATTCAGCAAATACAGGATAACCTAAAAAACCTTATTAAGATTATAGCGGATGAGTCTCAGGACTTAAGCGCTTCAAGCCAAGAGCTCTCAGCAACAATTGAAGAGATTAATGCAAAATTCATTGAAATAAATGATTCTGCAAAAGGAATTGCAAAGGAGATGCAGGATTCAAGCTCCTCAACTGAGGAAATGGGAGCCTCAGTTGAAGAGGTGACCTCAAATATGGAGGTATTATCCAAAATAGCCTCTGATGGCAATGATAAGTCCCTTGTTATAAAAGATAAATCTCTAAAAGCCAAAGAGGTAAATAATACATCTAGAAATCAGGTTATAACACTGTACAACGAAAAGGAAAAAAATATTTTAAAAGCAATTGAAGATGTTAAGGTGGTAGAAGAGATAAAGGCCATGTCAGATGTAATATCAGGTATTGCTGATCAGACAAATTTATTGGCTTTAAATGCAGCAATAGAGGCGGCAAGGGCAGGAGAAAATGGCAAGGGGTTTGCAGTTGTTGCAGAAGAGGTGAGAAGGCTAGCAGAGCAATCATCAAAAACAGTAGCCATAATAGGGGATACCATACTAAAGGTTGAGGCATCTACTAAAAACCTATCAGATAATGCCAAAGAGGTACTAGAGTTTATGGACAACACTGTTATGAAAGATTACGATACGTTCCTTACAACATTAGATGATAATGTAGAGGATTCAAATTTCATAAGCGATATGTCTCAAAATATTGCTTCAATGACACAGGAGATAACAGCCACAATGAATCAGCTAAACCAGGCAGTAGAAAGTTTATACAAGAATGCTGAAAAATCAAGTAGCAATACATCATATATATCTGGAGGAATCGACGAAATAACTCAAGGAGTGGGACAGATATCTAACACCGCGGAGAGCCAAGCTGAGCTTGCCCAAAATCTTAATGATATGGTAGCAAGGTTTAAGATTTGATAAATATTTAAAATTAAAGGATTGTATACAGGGTATAAATTACATAACCTATATACAATCCTTTTTTTAGAAAAGCGCCTGACATTTAGATGGGTAAACACCAAAGTATTCTTTAAACAATTTAATAAAATGGCTCGTGCTATAATAGCCAACCTGCCCTGCAACATCCTGAACCGTAATATTGGGGTTTTCTAACATTTTCTTTGCTCTTAACATTCTCACTTCAGTTAAATATCTTATGAATGTAATGCCGGTCTTTTTATGAAAATAAGTACTCAAATAATTTGGGGTAACGTTTAGTTTTTCTGCAATTTCATTAATCCCTATATCATACATATAATTTTGTTCTATATAGCATTTTACCTCTTCCGCCATATCATAGGGTACATCTGTAGGCTCGCCATTATTAACCTCTTTGCTCACGCCTACCCTGCTTTTTATATCATTTTTAATCAATACTTCAAGTGTTTCGTTAAGCTCGTCAGGGCTTACAGGTTTTAGTAAATAATTAGCAGCTCCAAGCTTAATTGCTTCTCTTGCATAATCAAACTCTG
>DIRE01000054.1:34562-36655 GCA_002426575.1 Clostridiaceae bacterium UBA5444
GTAGCCTGTAAGTATTATCCACTGGGTGTTTGGAGAATATAGCTTGCCTTTACTTATTGCTTCTAATCCGTTCATTTTAGGCATTTTAATATCTACAAAAGCAATTTCGGGAAGGTGCCTTTTTACAAGTTCAACCAATTCTTCCCCATTTGTAGCCTCCCCTGCAATATCTAATGGAATTTTGGCTTCAGAAAGCATACTCTTAAGTCCGGCACGTATAAGCCTCTCATCATCAGCTATTATTACCTTCATATAACAGTTCCCCCTTTGGAATCTTTATATTAACCTCAGTTCCTGAGCCTGGCTGGCTTGAAATATTAAACACTGCACTTTTATATGCTATTTTTAGTCTTTCAATTACATTACGATTTCCAAGGCATTTAGGGTCATCACAATCATCTATTTTAAATCCTGCGCCATCATCCTTTACTAATAGCTGCAAGTAAGTGATTCCATCTTCTTGAATAAATTGTGCAGATACACTAATTTTGCACTGCCTGTCTAGCGGTTCAGCACCGTGAATAATTGCATTTTCAACAATTGGCTGCAAAATCAACTTGGGTATCTTGTACTCTGATGTGTCGGGCATATATTTTATGTCTACTAAAATACGTTCATCAAACCTAAGCTGTTGCAGCTCACAATATCTTTGAATGAATAGAAATTCCTCTGATATGGATGCCATACTTTCATGTTCAATTATATACCTAAGCATACTAGTTAGAGAAAGAATGGCCTTTTCCAATGTATCCCTATCCCCAATTCGGTTTAGGCCTATAAATCCATTTAGTGTATTGTACAAAAAGTGAGGCTGAATCTGGGACTGCAAAGCAAAGTACTCGGCATTTCTCTGGTTTAATACTGCACGGTACTCCCTGTCAATAAGCTCATTAAGGTGTGATATCATATTGTTTAGTGAATTTCCAAGCTGTCCTATTTCATCATTATCCTTAATAACAAACCTTGCATCAGTATCTCCATTTTCAACACGCTTCATTACAGCCTTCATCTCACCAAATGGTTTGGTAATATGGGTTGAAAGTGTTATAAAGAGCATGGATGTAAGCAAGATTCCAAATAGAGCAAATAATACTCCAACGTTATACATCCATCTGACTTTTGACTTTATTTCACCATGAGATAGCATAACAGCCATTTCCCAATCAGGGCCATCTATGGGCCTAGTTACCACCTCATATGAGTCACTCTCTCCCTGTATAAGCTCCTTTTTATCTAATATCTGTTTAATAACAGATTCAGAAAGGCTGCCAGTAGAATAAAGGAGGTTGCCTTTATCATCAAATATAGAAACAATTGATGTAACATTGAACTTAATATCGTTTACTATACTGCTTAATGCAGCAGCATCCGCATCTGCCATCATAACTGCTATTGGCTCTTGGGAGAAGGGTTCCTTTATTAAACGTGCTACTGAAAATACCTGCTGTGCACATTCTCTTTGTAGGTAATCCTGTGGATGAGCGCTTATAAATACTGCATTTCCATTTGAATTAATAGTATCTTTATACCACTTTTTAGTGCTATAAGGGTACCCAGGCTTAGCATTTGACTGCCCATATGATGATACAGCAAACACTGAGCCATCGAAAGGAAGCAGTATTGCCCCTACTACATCCTTTCTTGTATTCTGAAAATAGTTTGCCATTAGGCTGTTTATTGACCTATCTACAACTAATTTACTGTATTCATCACATTTTTCATATTCACCGCTGCTCCTTAAAGACAGAGCATATATGAAATCATCATTGAAATAAGGTGTCAATGTGAGGCGTTCTAGGTCATTAAGGTATATTTCAATATTCTTTATAGAAGCATCAAGGATACTCTCAGTAAGTGTTTTTGTTTCCCTTGAAATTAATCCCTGAAAATACGATGGCATTATCCATATAATTATTATTACTGGTATCATTATTGTTATGAAATATAATGTAAGAAGTTTAAATCGCAATGAATCAGTGAATTTCATAGATTACACACCTCACAAATATAAAGGCTTACCACTTTATCCCTGCAGCACAAACAGCAATGAAAATGCAAGGCTTGATGTTTGATGCTTGATGTCACTCTTTGTC
>DIRE01000054.1:36870-37554 GCA_002426575.1 Clostridiaceae bacterium UBA5444
ATAATTATACTACAAAGCATGATAATGTGAGTTGTTAATTACCTTTTTTCGCTAAAAGGCAGCATTATTTCCCATCATCCTTTAATAGCGCCGTCAGATAAGCCTTTTATGAAGTATTTTTGCAATGCCATATACAGCACTGCTAATGGAAGCATACCTATTATGCATCCTGCAGCCACATAACTTAAATCGTTTTGAAACTGGGAGAAAAACTGTGATAATGACACTGTAATGGTTGCCACGTCCCTTTTCTGCAGAAAGAACACGGAAAACTGATAATCATTCCATATTCCTACACCCACAAGTATTATAACCGTGGATGTAATAGGCTTTAATAATGGAAGTATTATTTTGAAAAATATTTGAAACCTATTGCACCCATCAATCAAAGCTGCTTCATCAAGTTCCCTTGGCACTGAACCAATGAATCCAGTAAATAAAAATATGGTAAGTGGGAGTGAAAATGTAATATGGACAAGAATTATTGCCCACCTTGTATTTATTCCCCCAATGTCAACCACAAATTTATATAGTGGAACCAAGATGGTTAATGCTGGAACTATCATACATGATATAAAAAGTGTGTACATAAAATTATTGAGTTTTGTCTTGTACCTTGCTAGAGGGTACGATGCACATGCTCCTATAACTAATGTAGCAACTACTGCTATTACAGTTATTATA
>DIRE01000054.1:37741-38100 GCA_002426575.1 Clostridiaceae bacterium UBA5444
CTACTGCTATTACAGTTATTATAACGTTATTTACCAAAGCCCTTCCAAGATGTGCCTTGTTCCATGCGTTAACAAAGTTGTCAAGGTAGATATAAGAAGGCATAATCCATTTTGAGCTGGTATCCATTGGAGACTTTATGGAGATACTAATAAGTATATAAAATGGTACCATATAAATTAAAGCAATAATTATGGCTAATATCTGGTACAAAGTATTTTTCTTTTTCACATCTCCACCTCCTTACTTCTGAAAAACTTTAAGGCACTTATGCTTATAACACATATGATTAGAAACATCGTATTGCCAAGGGCTGCTGCATATCCTGCATCTTGTCCTGAGAAGTATAGACTATGCATCA
>DIRE01000054.1:38301-38519 GCA_002426575.1 Clostridiaceae bacterium UBA5444
GAAAGAGATTGGGTTGCATATCCTGGTCCTCCGCCTGTCATGGCCATGATTACATCAAAAAGCTTAAGCCCGCCTATTAGATTTTGAACTACACTTACAGTTATTGCAGGCATTAAAAGTGGGAGAGTTATATTTTTGAACTTTGCCATGGAAGATGCCCCATCTATAGATGCCGCCTCATAGTACACCCTTGGTATATTCTGCAGTCCTGCAAGGAA
>DIRE01000054.1:38759-40839 GCA_002426575.1 Clostridiaceae bacterium UBA5444
CGCCTGCCGTTTTCCAACCAGTTTACAGGCTCTTTCCCCAAAAATATCATAATATCATTTATAGCTCCACCATTATATTGGAAAAAGAAATACCATATATATCCCATTATCAGGCCACTTATTATAGCTGGAAGGTAAACTAATGTACGCACAAAACCTTTTCCTCTTATCTTCTGATCAAGGAGCAATGCAAAAGCCAATCCTATTATATTTTGAAAAAAGGTGCTCCCTATGCCATATATTAACGTGTTTTTAATTGTATTTAGTATTTTAGGATCAGAAAACATTGCTTTATATTTACTAAGTCCAACCCAGTTGTAGCCCTGTGAAAAGCCATCCCAATCTGTAAATGATATTGCAACACCTTTTATAAAGGGGTAAAAAATAAAAACAATAAATAATATCAATGCTGGTAGATACATTATATTCAACATTGCTGTTGAACTTGTTATTTTTGATGATTTATTACTCTTTTGTAAAGTCTTTTTTTGGCTCTTTGAAGTTAAATTTGTATCCTGTATAGCCATTTAATACCCCCTCCAGTCAATATCTTCGACTTATATAAAAATGTGTACAGGGTAAATATTTTTATATAAGCCCTGTACACATTCATTCCATTTGTTCCTGCTTCTGAGGGCTACTGCTTTTGAGCTCTCAACCTGTCATAATCTTTTTTCATATTCTGTGAAAACTGCTGTGGTGTAATTCCTCCAGCAACAAGATCCTGTGCATTCTTACAAATTACATCCCACATTCCACTAGGTAGGTAAACACGGTCAAAGTAAGGAAAAACACGAATGTCAGAATACTGCTTATAAAATGGAGTCATCTCTCCGCAATCAACATCTATATCTTTAATTCCTGCAGGGAGTCTATTAGATTCTGCAACGAGTTTGATGTTTTCAGGTTTTGCATAGTATGCAACAAACTTTTTGGCTGCATCAATGTTCTTTGAATCTTTCCATACACCCCAGGTTGTCTTTTCTCCTCCTACAAACGTAGGTTCATCTCCATCTACCATTGAAGGAATAGGCATCATTCCGCCCTTTATATTTGGATTTGTCTTTTTAGCCTCTTCTATGAAATAAGGCCCATAAAAACCAAATGCAGCCTTTCCCCCAGCAAATGCGCTAACTGAGTCCATATACTTTGATGTCAAAAAGTCTTTGTTTACATACCCTTTTTTCCACATTTCAAGAAACTTCTCAGGCAAAATATCGAACTTACTCCAATCAAATGTGCCATCAAGAAGTTCTTTCTGGTAATTAGTCTCAGGACTTATTAAAGCAGGGGTAGCAAAGAAATCATAGTATTGTCCTTCTGGCCACCCATCAGAGCCTCCTATATGGACAGGTATAACCTTCCCACCGCTCTTTGTTTTGATCTGCTCACATGCAGCTAAAAATTCATCAAATGTTTTGGGTATTTCAACACCATACTCATTGAGAATATCAACATTGTAAACAATTCCCGTCTTATCTTCATCCATTGGAAGCACATAAACCTTGCCAGATTCATCAGTAACAATTGGTTTTATACTGTTTGTAATATTTGATGCCCATTCTTCATCTTTTAGATCTGCAAGATATTTGCCATACCTAGCTTTTGCCCATCCGTGGGTTGAAAAAACATCTGGAAGTTCGTTAGATGCCATCTTTACCTTAAGTACATCCTCATAACCCTTCCCTGGGGCTGTAAAATCGACTTTTATGCCTGGATTATCCGCCATAAACCTTGTAGCAATATCTTCCAAAACCTTTGCTTGCTCACCAACAATATTTGTGGTAACTGCTATGGTAACTTCAGGTTCCTTCTGTTTGGAATTATCAGGACTGCCGTCTTTCTGTGTCGTCTGAGTCTTTCCGCATCCTGTTAGTGTCCATACGCAAAGCATGATAGCACATAGAATCACCAATGACTTTTTCTTACACATAATAACACCCCTCTATATTTTTTACTTTTCCTTATTTTACATATATTATATCATCATATCAATTGTGTTAGTATGCGGCGATTCTACGATTTGCGTGCTACTTTCTACTGTTATATACTCCCAATCTCATCATAAACAGCATTGATT
>DIRE01000054.1:41006-42817 GCA_002426575.1 Clostridiaceae bacterium UBA5444
ATCTCATCATAAACAGCATTGATTATCTCAGAGCCTATTGCAGCGTATCCGTTAGATGCTTTTTTGTATTTGCTGCCGTTTGAAAGATAAACAACACCTGTTTTATCAGTAATATCATAAAACATTTCATTAGTGGCACCATATGCCCTGCCCTGATGTCCCCTAAGCCGTCTTCCGCTAAAGAGATTATCCGTTATTTCTAGTCCAAGTCCATTCATCTTTTTGTTCCATCTATGCCTTGTGTAGTATACTTTATTCATCATATCCACTGCCTCTTTAGATAGAATTCTTTCTCCACCTGAAGTTCCGCCTTCCATAAGGGCTATCATTAACCTAGATAGATCCACGGCGCTTATGTAAAGATTGCCCTGGGCAAGAAGGTATAGTTTTCCTACTGGAAACTTGTTTATTCTCTCTTCTCCGCTAAGTGCTGTCGATTTGCTAAAAGACAATATCCCGTCCCTATATATGTTTGCAACTTTTTCCTTGCATGATATATGATTAGGAAGGAAACTTGCATTTTTGTCCATTTGCAGCGGTTCAAATATAACCTCCCTTGCATAATCGCTAAACCTTTTCCCAGTAACTGACTCAACTATTGCTGCTATTATGCCAAACCCAAAATTTGAATAATTATAATTCATACTTCCAGGTTTATATCTATAAAAGCTTCTTTTATCATATGAAGTGCTCCCAGGAGTTAGCATATCTTCAAGTGGTGGGTATCCTTTGCCTGATTCAACAGCATTAAGATACGTACCCTTATCGCTTATACTAGATGTATGGGTCATTAAATTCTCTAAGGTTATAGGTATTTCAGGATAGCGAGGATTTCTTACAGTAAACCCCAAAAAATCGCTTATGTCCCTGTCAATTTCAATAATTCCCTTATCCCACAACGTCATAACAACCATTGATGTAACCGTCTTAGAAATTGATGCAATACGATATGCCGTATCTTCTCCTGCAGCAATTTTAGCCTCCTTATCAGAGTAGCCAAAGTTTGTTGTCCACTCAACCCCTCCATTTCTTACTACTGCCACAGTAAGCCCTGTTGCCTCATACTTTTCTGATATTTGTTTCAATCTATTTTCAAGACTTTTATAATCCATATTCTTCATTAAACCTCTTCCTTCTAAATCATATTTATGTTTACCTTAATATTATAAACTAAATTAAGAAGTAGGTAAAAAGTAATAAGTAAGAGGTAAGGAGTCCTTAATCTCTTACCTCTTACTTATTCATATTACTTATTCACAAATATATTTTAAAATTCAAACTCTGATACTGCTTTTGAAAGTGGTATATATAAGGCTACGGCTGCAAATATTGAAAATACACCATTAATTAATGTTGCGGGAAGGCTTACTGCTGAAGCTAAAACTGCTGGGTAAAATCTGCTGCCTGCAAGCATAAGTGTAAGTACACCAAATGCAAATTCTCCAACTATATTAAATGCTATACCTGCAACAGCACCTATTATTACATACTGCATTTTAATTGAAAGCCTTTTAGAAACTATACCTACAATCCCTAAAGCAATGCCAAGTATAAGTGAAAATATATACAAAACCGGGTTAATAACAAGTTCCTTTTCTATCCCAGGTATTGCTATTTGGTTTCCTCTTTTTATTGAAAGTATGAGAAGCCATATTCCAACTGCAGTAAATATTACTGATGATACAGCAATCCATTTTAAAGGTGATTTTGCGGATTCCTTATCTTTCTTTGATGCAACATTTCCAGTTATCATTCCTATTCCAAACTTTAATATGAATGTTTTAGGTGAACTTGCAGCATATCCATTCATA
>DIRE01000054.1:43030-43686 GCA_002426575.1 Clostridiaceae bacterium UBA5444
AAATAGTCCCATACCTATTGAACCTGCAAGGCCTCCTATTAGTCCATCAAAAAGCAGCGATGCCAATAATACAAACATATTCCCCATATGCAAAAATGGTTTGCCAACAGGTGATGGTATAGGAATTTTAAAGTATAAAGAAACATATGAAAGTGCTGCAAATAATCCTATAAGAACTATTTTGCGTGTAGTAAACTTTTTTTGATTTGAATTTGTAGTATTCATTTTTTGACCCCCCTAAATTACTTGTTTAACGTTAACATTTCTTAAAAATAAATTTTATGTATTTAGCAACTTTTTTTAATAATACACTTTTATGATTGCCTTATATTTTATTTTTATTTGAAATTTATTCGTTCGTTTAATATACTATACATTATAAATGTCATTATTAAAATGTACAAAATGTAAAAATTTTAGCAGTACAGTTAGGAGGTAAAACGTTTATGGAAAATAGAAATGAGGCAGATTTAAAATCATCCCCATTGTATATTCAAATATACATCCATTATAAAGGACTAATAGCTACGGGGAAGCTTAAACCGGGAAGCAAGCTGCCTTCAATAAGAAAATGTGCTCTAGAGAGGATGATTAGCAAGACAACCGTTGAGGCAGCGTATCTTCAGCTATCTGCAGAAGGATATATAATTTCAAAA
>DIRE01000054.1:43855-44120 GCA_002426575.1 Clostridiaceae bacterium UBA5444
AGAAGGATATATAATTTCAAAACCTGGCAGTGGTTTTTATGTATGCGATATAAATTACGATAATATACAAAAGCCAATTAAAAAGAAATATAAAAAAATAGCACCCAAGAAAAAACCATTATATGATTTTGTAAGTTATTCTGTAGATAGTAAAAGCTTTGATTTTGATTTGTGGAGTAGGTATATCAAAAGCGCACTTCGCAGCAGGGAAAGGCTTTTGTACTATGGAGATGCGCAAGGAGAATATGATTTAAGACTTGCCATA
>DIRE01000058.1 GCA_002426575.1 Clostridiaceae bacterium UBA5444
CTATTCCTGTATTGACTTTTCAAATATTATTTGATAGCAATATGGCACTGCAACCCCCGTCCTTTCGTTAGCTGGAATAACAACCTGTTTTAATCTCCAGCCATTAGCAGCCTCTTCAGCAATGACCTCCTTACATCTATTGAACCCTCCGCCTAATTCTGTTTTATAACCTTTTTCCCTTAATGGAACCTCAACAAATTTGTATTCATACTTCATTTTTTCTCGCCCCTTTCCATTCGTAAGTTTATTATGTATGCAAAATTATAGCCATATATGCTTTAACATTCTATGTTCTTTCATATTTTCCTTTATATATTCCAATATAAATGTACTATATGGCGCTATGTTTCCATTGAATACCATAACTCAACGAAAAAGTGGCAGGCACTTTTTCGTTGAGTTATGATACTTACAATTCCATTTCGTATATGATAAACTATGGATATCATTATGGCAAAAAGGTTCCCGACATGGTGGATACATTTGTAAAAGCCACGGGATGCAGCCTTTTGATCCATTCAACATATGACATTAAATACAAGGAGGCAAGATAATGGAGACAAATAAACATGAAGATAAGGCTACCGAATTTAAAATACTCGGGGATATTGAAAAGGCGGAGCAGGATGGAAACACTTTTCGTATAACCTGTGCCCCTGAAAAAGTAAGGGTGGTTTTTCTAAGACCCGATATAGTGAGAATATGGATGGATCCCGAGGGAGAGTTTAAGGACCCAACCAATGGAGACATACTTACTAAAACTGAATTTGATATTCCTGAAATCTCAGTATCAGATAAAGGGGATTACTATAAAATTCAGAGCAGCAAATGTGTAATCAGGGCATACAAGAATCCTTTGAAGTTTGCAATGTATGACCACAGAGATAAGACCGCAATCTGGGAAGAGGAAACCCCTATTATGTATTCGTCCAAGTGTGCAAAACAGACACTTAAGACAGGTGAGGATGAATACTTTTATGGCGGGGGAGTTCAAAACGGATATTTCTCCCATAAAAACAAAACAATACATATCGAGGATGTGAACTCGCACTGGAATGACGGCTCAGTATCGAATCCGGCCCCATTTTATATGAGCACTGCCGGATACGGTGCTTTCAGAAATACATTCAAACCTGGGGAATATAAATTCACCAAGACTGCAACCATGAGCCACAATGAAAACAGGTTCGACTGTTTTTACTTTTACGGATCTTCCTTAAAAGCTATTTTAAGTGGATATATATCAATTACAGGGCGTCCGTCTTTAATACCAAGATGGGGATTTGGACTTGGCGATGCGGACTGCTACAATACAAGCAACACAACATATACCGGGACACACAATAAACCAAACAAGGGGACAACTTTAGAAGCACTGAAGGTTGCAAAAGCATACAGAGATGAGGACATGCCAGGCTCCTGGATTCTGCCAAACGATGGGTATGGCTGCGGCTATACCGATGTTGATAAGTTTGTGAAAGAAGCCTGGGATGAATATGGGTTTAGAGTGGGCCTGTGGACACAAAATGGCGTTGAGAAGATCGCCCATGAGGTAGGGGATCTTGGTACTAGGCTATGCAAGCTGGACGTGGCATGGGTTGGCCCTGGCTATGAGTTTGCATTAAATGGAGCTAAAACCGCCTATGAGGGCATAGAAAAAAATACCGTCAGGACAGATGAAAATGGTACGTACAATGAGAGAGGTTATGTATGGTCCGTATGCGGATGGGCAGGGACTCAAAGGTATTCAACAGTCTGGTCGGGAGATCAGAGCGGCAACTGGGAATACATAAGGTTTCATATACCAACATATATAGGCGCAGGTTTATCAGGAATGCCCTATATAGGAAGCGATATTGACGGCATATTTGGCGGCTCCGCCAAAACTCAAGTAAGGGATCTTCAATGGAAATGCTTTACGCCTATAATTATAAACATGTCCGGCTGGGCTGAAAAGGATAAGCAGCCGTGGATATGGGGAGAGCCATATACAAGCATAAATAGGAAGTATCTAAAGCTAAGGCAGCAGCTTATTCCATATATATATACATATGCCGATGAAGCATATGAAACAGGGGCGCCAATTGTGAGGGCGATGGTTTGGGAGTTCCCGAAGGATACCTATACAATGGGCAGGGAAACAAGATACCAGTTCATGCTGGGAAACTGGTTCCTGGTTGCGCCTGTATTTGAGGACTCTGAAGTAAGGGATAGAATATATCTTCCGCAGGGGAAATGGATTGATTACTGGACAGGCAAGCAGTATAAAGGTGGAAAAGTCATAAATGGATACAATGCACCCCTTGATGTACTTCCTTTGCTTGTCAGGGCGGGTGCAATAATTCCGATGTATCCCGAATCCCTTTATGATGGGGAGGTTTTCCCAGATGATAAACACCCATTGACCCTTGACATATATCCAAGCGGCAAAACATCATTCACACTGTATGAGGATGATGGGCATACCACTCTTCACAGACAGGGTAAATTTGCAAAAACATTGATAACTTCTGAAGAATTCGATGGAAAGGCTGCCATAACTGTTGAAGCATCTCAAGGTAAATATGATGGAATGCCTTTTACAAGAAAATATGAGCTTTTAATCCACACAACAGTTGATCCCAAAAATGTGACACTAACCTCCGGCGAAGCTGTTGGAAAATTAAATAGACTGGATTCCAAGGAGGAATGGGATTTATGTGAGTGCTGTTCGTGGTATTTTGCTCCCGATGAAAAAGGCGGGGTGCTCTATATAAAGACAAAAGCCCTGCCGCTTTCAAATGAATTTAAAATTGAACTAGACAAGTTCAGCAAAGAGGTAAATGTACAGGTACCAGAGGGGTTGAAAGCCCCACAGGCTCCGAGAAATTTAAGGGTAACCGATATACAGGATTCAAGCATCCAGGTTGAGTGGGATGCCATAGAGGGTGCAGAATATTATGATGTAAAAGCGGATGGAATTATCTATTCTTTTCTCCATGATAAATTGGTTCATCAGGATTTGGAATTTACATCGAAGCACAATTACCAGGTTAGAGCTGTAAATGAAGCAGGTGAGAGTGCCTGGAGTAAAGAGATATTCGGAACTACAAAAGAGGATAAGATGAAAAATGCAGTGCCGCCTGAGGAACTTTCGGCATATGCCACAAGCAGCCTGAGGGAGATGTATGCTTCGCAGATGGCTGTCGATGGCGACCCGAACTCCGCATGGATTTCAAACTACAATGTTGAAAAGCTGCCGCAAACCATTACAGTGGATATGGCCAAAATTTATGATGTAGATAGAATAGTCTATATCCCAAGGGGAGAAGGGGAAAAAGCCGTCATAACAAAGTTTAACTTCTATGCAAGCGAGGATGGCAGAAACTTTAAAGAGCTAATAAGCGGCGGAACATGGAAAGACGACGGAGAGCCTAAAACAATTGCCATCTCTTCACAGAGAATAAAGAGCATAAGGATTGAAGCCCTGGAAACTTCAAAGCCTGAGTTTTCAGGTGCATCTGTAAAACAAATAAATATATTTAGGACTCCTGGCACAAAAGGCATGGTGGCCTCAGATTATACAGGTGATGGAAAGGTTGACAGCACTGATTTGAACTTTGTGCTCCAGTATTACAGGATAAAGCAGGGGGACAACGACTGGTCCTATGTATCAAAAGCGGATGTGAATAAGGACGGTGTAATAGGAATATATGATGTCGCATATACTGCAAGCCTTATAGAAAAGCCTCAAAAGGCCGGGTATGTAAACAGGGCCAAAGGCGTATTAAAACTAAGGCCATCGGTATCCGACGTAAAGGTGGGGCAGGAATTTTCTGTCGATGTTATAGGAGAGAATGTGGCAGACCTTTATGCATTCGAGTCCATAATAGCCATTGATAAGGGCAAATACGAGCTTGCAGGATTTGAAAACGGCGCAGTAAAAGGCATGACCTCGGCATGCAAGGAAAAGGATGGGAAGGCGTATATAGCATATACCAATACAGCCAATGCCGAAGGCGTGTATGGAAGCGGAGTGCTCGCAAGGCTGAAGCTAATCTCAAAGGCGGACGGAAAGGTTTGTCTGATGGAGGAAAGTGCTACAATAATAGGTACAAACCTTGATGTTGTAGACGCATTATCGACAGAGGCATCACAGCTTACAGAATCGGTATTTGAATTTAAAATATCTCTATCTGAAATGGCAGCATCTGCAACTGCTGAGGATGCCGGGCCGGATGACAATACAGCATCGAAGGTGATTGACGGAGATGATAAAACCTTCTGGATTACTCCATTTGATAAGAGCGCACTGCTCCCTCAAAGCCTCATAATAGACTTAGGCGGCGTATATGAAGTAACAAGGGTAAGATGTATGCCGTGTGGTTCCGGCGCTTATGGAGTAATAACTTCCTATTCAATGTATATATTAGACAACGAGAATAATGAAACGAAGATATCCGAAGGCAAATGGATAGATGACGGTAAGGAAAAGGAATTTGTATTTGCAAAGCCCTCAAAAGCAGCCAAGATTAAAATAGAGGCCAAGGAAGGCAATGGCGGCTTGGCTTCGATGGTAGGCATAAAAGTTTTTGCTGCAAGCAGGGAATGATGAAGATTTTGGAAGTAAGGAAACAATCCATGAAATTCGTCCAGCATGAATAGTAAAAATTTTTAATTTAATGCCGGACGCACATGCAAAAAACTCTATCTAATTTAGATAGAGTTTTTTCCCCATTGTTACCTTAACTTCATTAACTGTTTAGTCTTCTATATACTCAAGTGCATACCTTTCTAACCTTTTAAAATCAAAACATCTCTTACTTACGGTAGCATAAACAAATTGTTAGTAAGTAATTAATTTACACTGCCAACTTACAAATATTTCTTGACAATTGTGGTTGGTCGTGGTAAACCTTAATTAGATGTACAAATACCATACCTTGGAGGTTATTATGGATAATTTGAATTTGTTTGATGCTGAATACAAATTTATGTGTATCGTTTGGGAATATGAGCCTGTAAACTCGACTGAGCTTTCAAGGCTATGCTTAGACAAACTTGGGTGGAAAAAGTCAACTGCGTACACAATGATTCGCAAGCTTTCAGAACGTGGCATTGTAAAAAATGAAAACGCAACTGTTACTGCTTTAATAAAACGTGAACAGGTGCAAAAATACGAAAGTGAAACATTGTTAAAAAAATCATTTGATAACTCATTACCACTTTTTTTAACCGCTTTTTTGAAAGATAAACAGCTTAGCAAAGATGAAGCTGCCGAACTAAAAGAAATGATAGAGAGGGCAACAAAATGATTATTTATATTATGCACTTTTTTAGCATTGTTTTTAAGATGGGTATAACTGCTAGTATTGCAGCAGTAATCGTTATGGTTGTCCGTCTCTTTCTAAAAAAAGCGCCAAAAATATTCTCACTTATGTTATGGTTTGCTGTCTTCTTTCGGCTACTATGTCCTTTTGCTATACAAAGCAGTTATGGGCTTCCTAATCCACTCTCAAACAATATAGACTATGCTACCAATACCCAAACCCCTGTCACAATTCCGATATTACCAATTATAGAAGAAGAATATAGAAATACAGCTAATGTGTCATCAATTACCGCCCCTAATACTGTACTAACTGTTTCCAATAATTCGTTTTCTACGCCCTTAAACATTTTGGTTTATATATGGTTCTTCGGTTTTATTGCATTGGTTTTATATGGTTTCATCTCATATATGCTTATGAAACATAGGATGCGAATATCAACAAAAATTGATAAAAATATTTATGAGACAGACCGCATAAAAGTACCATTCGTACTTGGTTTCATACGCCCAAGAATCTATATCCCAGTATGGCTTGCAGGGGATGAGCTTGAGTATATACTAAAGCACGAGCAGACACATATAAAGAGATATGACTACTTGTTTAAACCAATAGCCTTTCTTGCTGTTGCTCTGCATTGGTTCAACCCGATTGTATGGATTTCTTATATATTAATGTCACGAGATATGGAACTATCTGCCGATGAGAATGTGATGAAGCAAGCGGCTTATGATATACGCAAATCATACTCAAGCTCACTAGTACGCCTATCGTCTGTGGAAAGTGATTTGTTTATTCCACTTGCCTTTGGCAAAACTGGTGTAAAGTCAAGGGTTAAGAATATACTTAATTATAAAAAACCATCATTTTGGGTGAGTACAGTATCACTAATTATAGTTGTAGGAATTGGAGGGTTTCTTTTGACAAACTATAAAGCAAAAGATATTGACCATAGCCTTGCTTGGGCTAATAGCCTTTCTGTAGATAATGTACAGTCTATAGAAATGGTTAAATCACCATCAGATAGGGATAACCAATACAAAAAATTCTCATCTGAGGAATTTGAGCCAATTGTAAAAATCATAAATGCAAGTAAGGGACAAAAAACCAATACACCCGATGAACTCGGGAGTACAATAGTGCTATATATTACTACAAAAGATGGTATTGTTCATACCTTCCAAAACCTAAGAAATACTTATCTTGTTATTGATAATGTATATTTAAGTGCAGATTCTTTATGGCTCGAAAATAGTTTTAAAAATTTTAAAGGAGATTCCCCTCTCCCCGATGGTTTCTTTGAGCGTGTTACAGGGATTACCACCACCTATAGCTTGACAAAGTTGGGCAAAAACGGAGGCGTGCTAGATTCACTTTCTCCATTAGATGGCTCATACAAGCAGCTTGCAGAAAGTATAGTATCCAGCTATATGCTAAAATCAACCATATCCCCTGCACGTGATATAAATTCATTTGATAAATATTATATGCTGCGGGTAACCTATAGTAAAAATAACTCAAACGAGACTCATGATTATTATATTTTTTCAATAGATGGGGGCACCTATATACAAAATGGTAAAGATGGCCCCTGCACAAATATTGACATAGAATTGTATAATCATGTTGACGCTCTTTTTTAGGTGGTCTAGTTGGAAATATTGTTAGTGCACTAACCTTATGATATAATAAGTTGTATACCATAAAATGGTATTGTATCAACCGGCTATTAGTAAACATGGAACGAGAAGCCTTGATATTAATTGCCTTGGAAGTAGGGGATTCCTATAAAGAAACGTATATTAGTTATATTATGTATAATTGGGGTAGTACTATTATTCCCATTAATTAAGTTATCAATTATAAGCAACCATTATGAATTATATGGTTCATATATTGTATACCCGGAAGATAACCTAAGAGGCAATCATACTTATGAACCTATTATTCTGAAAACTGAGAATTCTAAATATGGTATGAAAGGTATACGGATAACAAATATATTATATTACGAAGAATTTTCACAACTGTCTTTTGGATTCATATCTGACAACAAATCGAATATTAATTACGATATTAAGGTTGTAGATGAAAGCGGAGGGGTTTTGGGGCCATTAAGGACAGAAGGGAGTCGAGACTTTTATAATAAGTCGCTTGAAAAATTGCATCAGTTTATGGATCATAAGCTTAATAAAAATCAACACTATAAAGTCTTAGTTATGGATAGAGCTGGCGAAATAGTTGGAGAAATAGAGTTTTCATACAAGTAGTTTTAATATTTAACGAATAACTTAACGAAAAAGTGCCTGTCACTTTTTCGTTAAGTTATTTTCATGCTCACATATGAGCAAAACTCATCCAAAACTTTGGTTAATTGGATGTAAGTGTATTGACATGTGCGTGAATATGCCCTATAATCCAATTATCAACTATAAACGAGCACAAACAATCAGAAACGAGAGTGAATTTTATGTTTGCTGAAAAAAGGCAAGAAAAGATTGCAGAGATTTTGAAAGAGAAAAGTAGCATAAAAGTTAGCAAACTGTCTAATATCTTTAATGTATCTGAATCAACTATAAGAAGAGATTTACAGGACATGGAACAGAACGGTCTTTTAACAAGAACCCATGGGGGCGCAATACCGGTTAAAAAGACAAATTTTGAGCCAACATTTGAAGAAAAAGAGGATAGAAAACATTATGAGAAGGCTGATATTGGCGGGGTGGCCACTTCTTTAATTGAAAATAACGATACTATTATACTTGATTCAGGAACAACAACTTTAGAAATTGCTAAAAATATTAAGGCAAAAAATGTTACTGTAATAACTAATTCCCTCGATATTGCTTTAGAATTATCAAATAAGGAAGACATAGAGCTGATTATTGCTGGAGGAACATTAAGAAAAGTTACAAGAGCAATGGTGGGTTATTTAACTGAAGCTACTCTAAGGAACTTTAGAGTTGATAAAGCATTTATAGGTGCTAATGGTATATCTGTAGAAGAAGGAATAACCACTCCCAACTTTACGGAAGCACAAAGTAAAAAAGCTATGATGAATGTAGCAAATAAGGTCTTTGTAGTAGCCGATAGTTCAAAGTTCAATGAGGTGAGTTTTTCAGTAATAAGTCCTATTAGGGCTGTTACTGCAATAATTACAAATATTGATTTAGATAAAGCAGTAATTAAAGATTTTCAAGAGGCAGGAGTTGAAATTATAACAGCAATCGATAAAGAATATTTGCAGGCGTAAATAAAGCCTTACCAATTGCAAAACATTTGGGGTGAAAGGGGAACTTACAAATGACAATAAAAGATATGTTTTCAAAAGAAAGAGTTAATTTTAACTTAAGAGCTTCAACAAAGGACCAAGTTTTAGACGAACTTATAGATATTTTAGAAGCAGATGAAAAAATTATAGACAAAAAGGAATTTAAGAAAGCTGTTTTAAAACGAGAAGAGGAATTTTCAACTGGTATAGGAATGGGTATAGCAATACCTCATGGAAAGAGTTCTGCTGTTAGACAAGCTTCAATAGTATTTGGGAGAAGTAATAAGGGGATAGATTATGAATCTATGGATGATAAGCCAGCGTATTTATTCTTTTTAATAGCTGTACCGGAACAATCAAACGATGTACATTTAAGAGCGTTAAATGAAATTTCCAGGAAGCTTATGCACCCAGACATCAGGGAGAAAATATTTAAGGCTGAAAGCTTTGAAGACTTTATAAAAGTATTTGAAGAATAAATTTAGTTTAACTGTAAATAGCTTATAGATATGCTAAAAGCTATTATTTTCTATATTTTACTACGAGCTATTTACTTAAAAATATAATATTATTCTAAGGAGGGCTTTTTATGAAGTTTGTTGCAGTAACATCATGCCCAACAGGTGTGGCTCATACTTATATGGCTGCAGAAGCTCTTCAAATGGCAGCGAAAGAACTTGGATATGAAATAAAGGTGGAAACCCAAGGCTCTGTAGGTGCTGAAAATATTATCACAGAAAAAGATTTGGAAGAAGCCAGAGCCGTGATAATAGCTGCTGATACAAATGTAGGCAAGTCTAGATTCGAAGGTATGCTAATTATTGAAGTCCCAGTTAAGGATGCAATTAAAGATCCTAAAGCTTTAATAAAAAGAGCTATGAATGCTAAGCCAAGTGAAAGGGCAGCTAGTTTAGCGGGTGAAAAAAAGCCTAAAGAAAAGGAAACAGGAACAGGTGTTTATAAGCATCTTATGACAGGTGTATCTTTTATGATTCCATTTGTTGTTGCAGGAGGACTTCTTATCGCAATAGGCTTCGCAGTTGGAGGCATATATGTTTTCGATAACCCCGGTACTATTGGAGAAACACTATTTTCGACAGGTAAATCAGCATTTGCCTTGATGATTCCTATACTAGGTGCATATATATCATATTCAATAGCAGACAGGCCTGGTATAGTACCTGGTATGGTTGGAGGATATATTGCAAGTACTAATGGTTCAGGGTTTTTAGGGGCAATGGTTGCTGGATTTGCTGCTGGATATCTTGTTCTTGCAATTAAGAAATATATAAAACTTCCAAAGTCATTTCAGAGTTTAATGCCAGTGCTTATTATTCCTTTGCTTTCAACGACAATAATGGGACTGCTTATGGTTTATGTTATTGGTAAACCTATGGCCTTATTTAATACTACATTGGAATCATGGTTAACTTCACTTAACGGTGTAAATGCGGCGCTACTCGGGATTATATTAGGATGTATGATGGCTTTTGATATGGGAGGCCCTGTAAATAAGGCTGCATATACATTTGCAGCAGCTACAGTAGCAAATGGGAAGCCATCGGCTGTAATGGCTGCAGGTATGGTAGCGGGTATGGTACCACCACTTGGAATAGCACTTTCAACAGTAATAACAAAGGATAAATATACCCCTGAAGAAAGAGAAGCAGGAAAAGCTAACTGGGCACTTGGTATATCCTTCATAACTGAGGGTGCAATACCTTTTGCAGCTGCAGATCCTCTAAGAGTTATACCATCCTTAATGGCAGGTTCAGCAGTAGCAGGAGCTATATCAATGATATTTGACTGTACATTAGTAGTTCCTCATGGTGGAATATGGGTATTAGCTATTCCTAATGTTGTTACTGGTCTGCTTCCATATATAATTGCATTAGTAGCAGGTACAGTAGTAACAGCTCTTATATTATCGACAATTAAGAAACCAATTGAAAAGTAGAGTATAAAAAATAAGCCATGGAGCAATGGGAAATTATATAATAATAACTTTGCTCTACGGTTTATTTTTTATGTTTATTTAAAACTTTTGCCTTTATATTACTTTACTGCTCAGCCTATTTATTTACAACATTAACAGGATTCCCTTTTAATCCCTTTAACATTTGAAACTAATAGTTAGCTTATTTAAATTTATAATGAATTGAATCCTTATATTTTTCATATAATTTTTGGTTCAACTCTTCTCCTCCATCAATATTAGCACTATAAAATACTGGAGGGTTTTTCATGCCTTTCTTAATCAAGTTTTGAGCTGTAGCCGCTATAATTGAGTTTAAAATTGTAGCCCCAATAACAGTAGAGGTAGGGCCCACTTTTTGCTCCAATCCTTCCAGGCTGACACACCCATCACCTACATCGCCATGATTGTCAAGAACTATATCACAAAATTCA
>DIRE01000059.1 GCA_002426575.1 Clostridiaceae bacterium UBA5444
ACATCCAAGGCTTTAAGCCACCAAAAGGTGTGATAAGCGCGAATTATCTAATCTGAGTACATTTGTACATATTTTTAGAACCAGTGCTTGCAACGGGATATAATATAGTTGATGTAGATGTAGCAAAGGAGAGAGGAATATTAGTTACTAATGTTGTGAACAAATAGGCTGGGCAGCAAAGCAATATAAAAAAATAAACCGTAGAGCAAGGTTATTATATAAATCCCATTGCTCCATGGCCTATTTTTTTACTTTTTATTTATACATATAGATGTATGTTAATACATCTATACGCTAGTTATGCTTAAAAAACACTTCGTTTTTCGGAGGTTTCCCTGTTATCTCTTTATAACCTTTTACTTATACTGTGGTAAATAATCAATATTTTCTTTTATAATATCATCAAGCAGCTTTTTAGCCGTTGCTGCAGATGGAATCAATGGGTGTACGGTAAGGGCCTGAAGCGCAGTATAGTAATTACCTGTTACCCCGGCTTCAACTGTTAATTCTTCATATGCTTTGACTGCCTGCATAAGTCCTCTTATTTTCACAGGCATATGTCCTGAACTTACCGGAGTTATGCCGTATTTACCTATTACAGCATTTGTTTCTATTACTACATTATCGGGCAAATCTGCAATGGCACCATTATTTCTGACATTTACAGTTTGAATATCACATTTATTATTGTATATTGAGTTTATTAAGGAGCAGGCAGCATCTGAATAATGTGCTCCTCCTCTCTTTGCAAGCTCAGGAGGCTTTATATCCAAATCAGGGTTTTTATACAGCTCAAAAAGATTATGCTCAATTTTACTAACGACTTCTCCTCTTGTCCCTTCCTTTTCTGCTGCTTCCTGCTCTTCTTTCAGCATATCATCCGTCATATAGTAATATTTAAGATATGAGCATGGAAGCATGCCCAGCGATTTAATAAAATCAGCATCCCATGCAAAATCCGGTATATTTTTCAGAGACATGGATTTCCCATCTGCCATTTCCTCTATAATCCTATCTGTAATATCCTCCCCATCAAGATATACTTTCCTGCCCCATAGAAGATGGTTAAGTCCAACAAAGTCTATATTAATTCTATTTACAGCTACCCCAAGAATGTCTGCAATGCCGTTAACCATCCCAATAGGAACATTGCATAAGCCTGCTGTCTTCACATTGGTATGCTTAATCACAGCTTCTGTAACAATTCCGGATGGATTGGTAAAGTTGATCAGCCATGCATTTGGAGCCAATTCCTCCATGTCCCTGCAGATATCAAGTATTACCGGGATCGTTCTTTGTGCATTAGCAAAGCCCCCTGCGCCTGTGGTTTCTTGCCCGATAGTACCATATCTCAGAGGTATTTTCTCATCCCTTATTCTTGCTTTAAGCTGACCTACTCTAAATTGTGTCGTAACAAAATCGGCCCCCTTTAAAGCTTCTCTTCTATCCAGAGATAAATGAATTTTAATATCCACCCCTGCCTTCAAAACCATGCGCTTTGCAAGGTTGCCCACTATTTCGAGCTTTTCCTTGCCCTCCTCAATATCAACAAGATAAATGTCGCTAACTGGAAGCTCGTCATATCTTTTTATAAACCCTTCTATAAGCTCTGGAGTATAGCTTGATCCGCCGCCTATAGTTACTATCTTAATACCTTTTTTATTCATTTATAATCATCTCTCTATATTTTTTATTTTCTTTGTACATTTCTATCATTTCCTTAATTAAATCCTTTGACAGTATTGCAGCCATCAAATGATCCTCCGCATGCACCAATAGTAAGGAAACCTCCTGCTTTTTACCGCAAGCTTCATTTTGTATCATTTTATTTTGTATTTCATGGGTTTCATTAAGTTCATCCTTTGCTTTACTAATAAATTCATCCGCTTTATCGAAATTTCCTACCCTTGCCTCGTTTAAGGCCTCAAAGCACATAGACTTTGCATTTCCCGCGTGACTGATAATAGTAAATACTGTTTCTTCCAAGTCCATAATTTTTGCCTCCAATCTTGTCTATTTAAGTAAATCCAATGCAATTTCCAATGTTTTCTTTCCATTTACAAGTCCATATACTTGTGGGGGAATATTAGCAAATTTTTTACCCTTTTCATCTACTATTTTTTTAACTGACTTTTCCATATACTTTACTTGAGGCCCAAGCAAAAAAACATCGTACTTATCAACATACCTGTCAAGTTCATCTACAGGCACTGCCTTTATCTCCAAATCAGTAATTCCTTTTTGCCTAGCCGATTCTTCCATTTTTGTTACTAATAAGCTAGTTGACATTCCTGCTGCACACATTAATAATATTTTCACTCTTTCCCTCCTTTTTTAATGCGTTAGATTATAGAATTAATTTATATATAACGCATTAATGATTTTATATTAAGATATTTATTGTGTTATATGAATCAAAATATAGATTACATTTCAACTGCTGAGGTATTTTCCATTTCCATTGATTCATTTATTAATTGTTGTTTCTCAGCAGCCTTAAAGAATGGAAGGTAAATACAGGTTGCTATTACTATGGAAATAGCTGACCAAACAGCTGCTCTCCAGTCCCCACCAGTTGCCAAAAATGGCCCGATAATCGGAGGCATTGTCCATGGAACCAAAGCTATCGGTTTTCCAATTATATTGAAGAACATTAACAGATAGGTTGAAGCAGTGAGAATTAGTGGTGCTATGGTAAAGGGGATCAACATAATTGGGTTTAAAACTATTGGAAATCCAAAAATAACTGGCTCATTTATTTCAAAACAAGCTGAAGGGAGAGCAACCTTTCCTAAATCCTTATAGAGTTTGCTTTTTGAGCGTAGCATTAAAATTACAAGACATAGTGTAGCTCCTGTTCCGCCTATATTTACAAACAATGGATAGAAGCCAGATGCTGTAATATATGGTATAGGCTTATGTGCAACAAAAGCTTCTGTATTTGCAGCTATATATTGAAGAAAGATTGGGTCAGCAACACCCTCAAGGGTCATATCACCATGAATACCTGCAGACCAGAGCAAGGTTACAAGCAGGCTGTAAATCAATATTCCAGGCAAAGTATTCAAAGCAAAAACCAAAGGGCTGAATATGGAAGTGATGAAAGATGTGATGTCAAAGCCCACGACAACTCTTATTAACCATAGTATTATTATGACTGTTAATGAAGGAGTCAAAGCTACAAAGGAATTACCTACTGCTGGAGGTACACCTTCAGGCAGCTTTATAACTAAATCCTTCTTAATAAAGAATCTTAGGGTTTCTATAGCAAAAATTGAAACGATAATAGCTGTAAACAACCCTGTTGCACCAAAATTGCTAATATCTAATTGATAATCCGGTGTAACCTGAGTCATCAGGAAAGCAACAAGAGCCATTACAGCTCCTGATATTGGGTCAATATCATAGCCTTTAGCCAGATGATAACCAATTCCTATGGCAGAAAGCAAACCTATTACACCAAATGTACAGTTTACTACGAAGCCCATCTTAACTCCAAATTCTCCAATTATGCCTTCCCACCCCTCAATCGGTAAATTCCCTAATATGAGGAATATACTTCCGACAATAATGAATGGGATGGTAATTGTAAGTCCGTTACGAATTGCTACCAGATGTCTTTGATTCCCTATTTTGATTAGGGGCGGCATTACTTTTTCCTGGAAAAAATCCATGAATTTTTCCATAATCAAACCTCCTTCAAATAATTGATTATTACGATTATTACAAATATTATATGAAGCAAGTATCATGCCAAGCTTTAAAACCTGCTGCAAAGCTCCTATATTAAAGGGATTTCGGAAATGTGTATCATGTGTATTATTTATGATACACAAATGTGTATCATAAATAATACACAATTTTTGTTACATTAAGGTATTCATCATCAGAAAATACTACATCAAATGAATTTTCTATAGGCTTTATGGCCTCTTTAATAACCTTGTATTCATTCATATGCTGCTTTATAAACTCTTCATGATTTTTTGTATTGGCCGTTTCATTTTTCTTTAATGCATTTTCAATAGCACAGCCTAAATGCAGCATAAGTCCTATTACAACATTTTCACTGACTTTTGTACCTGAATTATAAAGGCGAATATAGAATTTCTTAAAGCTGTCTGTGTACCTTTTTGCATCAATATCTATGTTTTTGCTTACTACCTCTTCCATATTATTAATAACTTTGAGTGTTCTGATATTTTCATGTAAATCAATTAATTTATCCCTTTTGAAAATTTCAGAGGTAGAGATATAAATCATATCCTTATCATTTGGATTAAACGGGCTTATAATAACCAAAACATTTTTTTGTTCCTTGACCTTGTCAATATTTTTTCTAAACGTTATTTTATCTGATATCTCAATAGGTATAACCTCAATATCAAGATTTTCAATTCCTATTTTTTGCTCAAGGATGGATTTTAATTTTACTGCTGCGCCCTGTCCTGTCATACATGCAGTTAAAATAACATCTCTCTTTAAATTATTGGTTAATTCAAAATTATCCTTGTGTATCCTTCCTATATAGGGGCTTAGTTTAATGCAGGAATCATATACCTCCTCCAAAGAAGAATTAAGCAGGGCCTTTCTTGTAGCATTGAGCACCATGGGTGTAGAAACCATTTCCACAGTCTTTACAGGTATATTTGTCTCTTCGTGGATTTCATCTCCTAGTACTACCAAATAGCCCATATCCACAAGGAAAATAACACCCTTTCCCTTATTAATCTTTTTTACTATTTCAGTAATATTTTCTTGAGCTATACTTGGCTTTTGGCTTAAGGGCATATTATAACCCACTGCATAGTTTTCACCTAAGAGGTGATTGGCCACATCTGCAATGGAAGTGGCTGCTGAATCTCCATGCATTGCAACAAGTACTGCCACCCTTTCATCATCCTTAGTTTCTACCTCGTCAATGCATAAAAACATAGCTATAAAGCCTACTTCATCATTGGGAAGATCAATGTTTAAGCCCTTTTTAACCTTATCCTTAAGAAATAGCGCTTGCCTAAATTCTAGGCTGTGCTTTTGCTTAATATCCTCCAATTGATTATTTTCAATTTTTTTACCACTATTGATTCTCTCAACTGTGCTTGTCAAATGCATGGAAAGTGCATGAAGGATTTTTGAGCTGAACTCTCTATGAAGTTCCTCTTCCGCTTCCTTTAGGAACTCTTCAACTATATCCACTATCTTTTTATTTACTACAGTATATAATTCTTCCAGATTTTCATTGTTAACGTTAAGTATATACTTTTTTAAATAGGTATTTAAATCGAGACTCATTACTGCTTTAATATCCTCTTTATTCATGCCCTCTGACTCTAAGATATTCCTCTTTTCTTCTATAGCATCGTAAAAATTAAATGTTTTTATATCGGTTCTCCGGATGCTTCTTGCATAGCCATCAAAATCGATTACATCACTATTGCCAATAAGCTTGTCAATTTCATATTTATGCTCCAAATATTTATCAGCACCGTGCAATACATTTTCTGTCAGGGTTTGGCTATGTATGCATACCACCTCGTCCCTGTTCACCATGGCCTGAAGAAAGGCCTTTGCACAGCATATTTTAATATCATTTCTAAGTTGACCAATATTATTAGGGCAGTCATAGAGCAGGAGTGCCTTTAGTGTATTTGCTGTTATGAGTATCCTTCTATTAATGCATAAAGCCTCTTCCTTAAAAAACTTCATAATAAGCTCATATCTTTCCGCCAATGTCCTTTCCCTTAGAGGAGGAAGTTTTATAATCATTGGTATTCTTCTAATAAAGGTTTTAAGCAACGAGGATTCAATATTTTCTGTTGTGGCACAAATTATAAAAACATTGACATGGGATTCATTATTTGACTCCCCAAGTTTTCTAAATACTCCCTTGTCTATAAGAGAAAAAAGCATTTCTTGACCTTCTGAGGGAAGTCTATGCACTTCATCGAGGAACAACACTCCTCCATCAGCTTTTTCTACGAGACCTGTTCTATCATTTTCTGCACCTGTATAAGCTCCTTTTTTTACTCCAAAAAGCTGAGCCATAAGTAATTGAGGGTTATTTGCATAATCTGCACAATTAAAGGTTACAAAGGGGCAGCCATCCCTCATCCTCCCAATTTCTACAGCATACCTGTACATAATTTCTGCAAACATGGATTTTCCTGTGCCCGTCTCACCATATATAAGGGTGTGAAGCTTATTTGAAGGGTATATTATTGCTGCCTTTGCCTGCTGAATGGCATTTCCAAGGCTATATTTTGCTCCAATAATATTCTCAAATATATCTTCATCGGCTTTAATCTCACTTTTCAGCTGCTTTTCATCATTGGAGCTAATACTTTTGATCTTATACAGAACTGGTTTTCCATCTGCCTTTTCGACTTTTCCCAGCCTAAATAATTTATTTAGGTCACTTGATACGTTGGTTCTCTCAAGTCCTAAAATTTCGCAAACTTCCATAGTGGATATACCCGATACATTTCCACTTTCCCTATACTGTCTCAAACATGTTTCCTTCACAGTTTTATAAATGTTGTCAATTCTATACATAACAAACATTAACTCCTTTCGCTGTAATAGGGTACATAACATCTAAGTGTATAGCTTTATAAATAAGTTCTGGATTTATTCTATAAATTGTCATCATGAGTTATTTCTGCAGATGTATGTAAAGTCCTGCAATAATTCCATGTAAGGGAGGTAGTCACATCATAAGTTATATCATGGGATGTGGCTTGTGATGTGACTGGGAGACTTCCGAAAAAGTAGTAAATGATTAGTAAATTAAGGACATAATAATTCCTTGGGGATAATCACCGTAATTTTCTCCAAATATGTTAATACCACCAACATACTCTGCATCTTCTTTGATCTCAATTAGCAATGAGATATATGGGTTTTCATCCAGATTAAGTGTTGATAAAGTCACCTTTTCATTCCATAGCTTGCCATCCATATAACTACCATCTGACTTAACAGAAATAGTTTTTAAAAGACCATACTGAGTACGTCCTAAGGGCCATGCTGCTGGTGTTAAACGCCCTCTTCTTACACCAAAGTCAGAAGGGGAGCGGAAGTACCCAAGCTCATGGGTGTTAATTGAAAAAGTTATGTCGGATGGCCAATCATCTGCATATCCTGGAGCTTCTGAGCAGAATTCCAAGCTGAATGACAATTCTTTTAAAGTTAACGTGGTACTTGGAGTATACGGAAAACGGTATTCTATAAACCCCTGGTGAAACCAAAGCAGCTGTGCATTCATACGCTTAGGAGAGTAAAATATCTGCGGAGAATCATAGGTCTCTATGGGGCCGGATATATCTGCCATACCGCAGGTTGGTTTAACTTTAAAATCGAAATAATTTCCTATGGGCATATTAGATGTAATAGTTTTACCTGAAGAATCAGGCTTGGGTCTATTCTCAAGATAAATAGACTCCATACTGGTAACACACACACGCATTGAACCTTTTAAACCCGGCTGGGTTTCTGTAACAACCAACTTTGCCTTTTCCAAGTCTTGAATGTGCATATAAACAGATGAGATGGCAAGGTCAAGGGCCTGTGCAATTTCATGCATGGGCATGGCTTTATCATTTAGCAGATTTAAAATTTCGATTTTAACAGGGGAAGACAGGGCTTTCCCTATTCTTACTATTTGGTCCTTATCAACCTCATCTGCTAGGTTAAGATTTATGTTTCTTTCGCCAATAATAGCGATAGGTCTTCTTATTTTTGGCATACAAACACCCCATTATTTCATAAAATTTGAAGCTTTAGTATTTATATATTTCAATAATGCTGTAATTCATATTAATTTATATCAAAAAAGCAGCTAAAAGTCAATTAAAATACTAAGAAATACTTAAATACATTGAACCATTACAGCAAAGATGATACTATATAGATAGAAAACAATGAATATTATGAAATGTATATCAATAATATTAATTAAACCATATAATAAACTTCAGCAATACTGAAATAATAGATTTAATTATTTAAAATTATAAGGCTACTAAAAACATTGAACATAATTTAGTTAAGAGTAAGGGCTAAGTAGAAAAACCGAGCCCTGAAATATATAAAATTACGTTTTCTTAGTTTTGAGAGCGTATAAAAAATCAAGGAGGAGTAAAAATGAAAAAAGTAGTAGGTACTTTCTTATGTCTGACTCTGTTGATGATGGCTTTATCTGGGTGTTCTTCAAAACAAGTAGAATCTAACCCTTCGCCTTCATCAAAAAAGGAAGTAATTGAACTTAATTATTGGACACCGCTAAGCGGCGGAGACGGAGACTTTATGACATCAATGGTCGAGAAATTTAATACCAGCCAAACAGAGATAAAAGTTACGCTTCAGAATAATGTATGGGCTGATTATTACACCAAACTAAGAACCTCGTTAGTATCTGATACTGCACCGGATATAGCTATAGCTCATGCTTCTCATTTACTTGAGCTTGATAAGACCGGGAAACTTACGAATATTGATGACTTTGCAAAAGAGGCTGGGGTAAACTGGGGCGATTTTGCTGAGAACCCACTCAAGGCTACAATTATTGATGGAAAGCATGTGGCGATTCCCAATGATACTCATTGCATAATAATGTATTATAATACAGACTATTTTAAAACTGCTGGACTTCTTGATGAAAACGGGAAAATTATAATGGATGATGGAGCTGATGGCTTTATACAAATGCTAGAGAAAGTTAAAGCCGTACTGCCTGCAGGGGCTTATCCGTTTGTTTCTGCAACTGATAATGTTTGTGCATTTTGGAATTGGTATGCTTTGTATAGCCAAATAGATGGCGGAGGCGAATTTATTAAAGACAATAAAGCTGCATTTAATAATGAACCAGCAAGGAAAGCAGCACAAGTATTAGTTGATTTAAGAGATAAAGGACTTTGGCCTAAAAATATAAGTGATGAAAGTGCTTATGACTTGTTTAAAACAGGAAAGGCGGCTGTACATTTTGCAGGGGTATGGGCAACAGGGAACTACGAAAGCAATAAGGATCTGCATTTTGCTGCGGTACCTCTCCCAAAGATATTTGACAAAGAAGCAACATGGGGTGATTCTCATACATTGATAATCCCTAAACAAGATAATAAAGAAAAAGAGATAGCAGCAGCAAAGTTTGCAAATTGGCTGACTAGCGATGGGATAGATTGGGCTGCAGCAGGGCATGTTCCTTCCAAAACTACTGTAACTGAATCTAGTGAATTTAAAGCATTAAAATATAGACCTGATTATGCAAAGGCCATAGAAACAGTTAACTATTATCCGCAAATAACCAACATATCCGGGGTAACTGATGCTGTAATTGCAGATTTTGTCGCCATGATGAAAGGCAACCTTACTGTAGATCAAACAATTAATAAAGCTGCAGAAGATGTAAATGCCATATTAGCCAAATAAATTATAAATCCATAGGGATATCTATATAATAGATATCCCTATATAAAATATTAAAGTGCTGAAAGGAGTGTTGGCATGAGAAGTAGAGCTAAACCCAAAGAAAATATTATTACTAAACGGAAGTCAGAAGCAAAATATAATATTTCTGCTTGGTTATTCATATTGCCGTTTTTAATCTTATACTTAGTATTTATGATATATCCCATAATAAGCGGGTTTTTAACAAGTTTTACTACAGGCCAATTTGGAATAGAGTCTAAATTTAATGGGCTTGGAAATTATATTTATATGATGAAGGATAAGTACTTCTGGCAAGCATTAGGTAATACTTTATTATTTGTTATTATTTCTACTCCTACTATTGTTATATTTGGTTTATTATTTTCATTAATTGTTAATTCAGCAATTAAGGGTACAACATTTTTAAGATCTTCGTTTTTCATTCCCTATATGCTTTCAATATCTGTGACAACTAGTATATGGAAGTTCATACTTCAGCCATATACGGGCTTTTTAAATGGATTATTGCACCAGATGGGAGTTAAGGATGAAATCTATTGGTTAGGAAGTACACCGCTTGCCTGGCTTTCAATACTTATTGTTACATTATGGTGGACAGTTGGCTTTAATATGATTCTATTTCTTGCAGGTCTGCAAGAAATTCCTGATAGCTTATATGAAGCTGCATCTATTGATGGAGCCAATTCATGGGAAAAGTTTTGTAGTATTACATTGCCATCTTTAAGAGGGGTTATTGCGCTTGTAGTCCAATTGCAAATAGTTGCGTCTTTCAAATTATTTGGGCAACCGTGGCTGTTGACTGGTGGAGGACCCGGTACATCAACAAGGCCAATTGTACAATATATATATCAAACTGCATTTAGAAGCTGGGATTCTGGATATGCTTCAGCCATGTCATTTATTCTATTTATTGTTATAGGTTTATTTACACTTATCCATAATAAGTTATCACAGAGAATAGAAGGTTAAGGAGGGGTGGTAAAATGATAAATAAAAGAAAAGTGCTGAAAATGCTCCAGTATATATTTAGTTATGCAATAGCATTAATCTGGTTAATACCGCTGCTGTGGATGTTTATTACTTCATTTAAGCCAGATGGGTCAGTAGTTACAATTATTAGTGAATTGATAAAACCTCCATTTACTTTACACAATTATATAAAAGTGAAAAACACATCTATGATACCAAGATGGGCTTTAAATAGTATAATTGTCGCTGCAATTCAAACAGCAGCAACATTGATGGTATGCTCTCTAACTGCTTTCGCTTTATCACAAATGAAGTTTAGGGGGAAAAAATTGGTGCTGGTTCTAATTACAGCTGGCCTATTTATCCCTGCTGAATCAATAGTGGTACCTCTTTATACTTTTATTGTTAAGCTTGGGTGGGTAAATACTTACAAAGCACTAATACTACCTGGTATAGCTATGCCTTTAGGTGTACTTATTTTAAAACAGTTTTACGATAGTATGCCGAAGGAATTGACTGAGGCAGCTTCAATAGACGGTGCGAGTCCATTTAAAATATGGAGTAGAATCCTTTTTCCATTATCAAGGACATCACTAGCTTCACTTGGAATATTTGCTTTTATACAGTCATGGAATAATTACCTATGGCCATTGGTAGCTGCCAGCGATACGTCTATGATGACACTCCCTGTTGCTGTTCCTACATTTCAGAGCAGCTTCAATACGAGTTTTTCAGTACCGATGGCAGCCAATGTTTTAGCCAGCTTACCTGCTTTGATAGTTTTTTTAATTTTTCAAAAAAACATTGTAAAAGGCATAGCAATGACAGGTATAAAATAATAACTGAGGAACTAATACTTTTGCAAACTTAAATGTATCATTTCCTATAATATGGTAAAGAGTTGCAATGGGAAAACATCATTATTCGATGAAATTAATAATAACATATGGAGAAATGGAGGAAGAATTATGAGATATAGTTATCCGCGCCCCGATTTTGTAAGAAACAGGTGGATGTGCTTGAATGGAGAATGGGACTTTTATATAGAAGATAAAAAGATGAAAATACAGGTTCCTTTTGTATTTCAAAGTAAAATGAGCGGAATAGGTAAGGAAATTCAGAGTGATTATATGGTTTACCAGAGAAACTTTCAGGTTCCAGCAGAATGGAAAGGCGAGGTGATAAGGCTAAACTTTGGTGCCGTAGATTACGAATGCAGTGTTTATATAAATGGTAATATGGTAGGGGTGCACAAAGGCGGAAGTACTCCATTTAGTTTTGCAATAGACCAATACCTGACATGGGATAATGAACAAATTACCGTAAAAGTAACAGACCCCCTTAAAGACGAAACAATTTCTAGGGGGAAGCAGTTTTGGGATGGGGGAAGCCGGTTTATATGGTATACCCCAAGTAGCGGTATATGGCAGACAGTATGGCTTGAACCAGTTGATAGCACAAGATTTGAATTTATTCATTTTACTCCTAATATTGATAATGGCACCGTTAAAATCGTTTATCAGCTATCCAGAGGGGCATCACTTCCTTGTAACGTGGATTTTCATATCAGACTTGGGGAAGAAGAAATATTTGATGGTACTTTTGTATGTAGGGAGCTTAGAAATACATTAACAGTGGATGTTTATCGCAACAGGGCACTGAATGGATCTTTTCATTTCACTGGACTGTATTGGACACCAGAAAACCCTATACTGTTTGATGTAATAGCATCAATAGAAAGGGATAATAAAGTACTTGATTCAGTCAGTACTTATTTTGGAATGAGAAAAATCCATGTAGAAAATAATAGGTTTTATCTTAATAATAAGCCATATTATAGCAAACTGCTTTTAGATCAGGGATATTGGAAGGACAGTTTGATTATAGCGCCAACTGATGAGTCTTTTAAGGAAGATATAGAAAAGTTTAAGATGATGGGCTTCAATGGCGTGAGAAAACACGAAAAAGTGGAAGACCCTGCATTTTTATACTGGGCGGACCGCTTAGGTTTCCTAGTGTGGGAGTCTATGCCAAGTATGTGGAGTTATACCACGCAGAACGCAGCGGAGTTTGCTAGGGAATGGGCAGATGTCATCCAAAGGGATTATAACCATCCATCCATTGTTGTTTGGGGTATGTTAAATGAAAGCTGGGGGGTCCCTAGAATATATGATAATAAAGTTCATCAGAGCTTTGCCAATTCCTTATATTATCTAGCACATGCTATGGATGAAACTAGGCTTGTGATTTCAAATGATGGTTGGGAATTAACAAAGACAGATATATGCGCACTCCATAGTTATCAGCACGGAGCGAAGGATGACTGCAGGCAGTATGAATTATTTAAACAGTGTTTAGGTGATATAAATCAAATGTACAAAATTGTTGAAAAGTTACCTTATGCAAAGGGATATTTTTATAACGGTGAGCCTGTTATTCTTACAGAATGCGGTGGAATTTCCGTTGGTGAAGATGCCAAAGGGTGGGGTTATACTAACAGCAAGACCAAAGAAGACTTTATACTAGAATATGAAAGAGTTATTGATGCGATTTACTCTTCAGACTTAATATGTGGTTTTTGCTATACCCAGGCAACGGATGTTGAACAGGAAGTAAATGGGCTACTTACAGATAGTCATGAGTTTAAGTTTGATTATCAGGAGATAAAAAGGATTAATGATAAAAATGGGGGCAACAGCAGCTCAGTTAAATAAATCGATAGGTACTATTTTGCTGCCTTTGCTAAACTAATGTAAATGATAAAATTAAAATAGTTCCTCCTATATTTGGCTAGATTTCTATTTGGTTGATATTATAATCTCATCTTTGAGTTAATCAAGGCAAAAGTCCTTGAAACCTTCTTCAATAGGGAACTCCAAGGATTTTATTATATATTAAAAGCTGTTAAAGATCAGCTTTTCTTTCAAATCTAAGACCTTTTGTAGCACCTACAATTTTGCTTTTTTTATTCTTTGAACAATCCATCCCCCAAGTTTATCTATAAACCTAAATAAATCTATGCTTTTAAATCCTCTATCTACAAGTAATATAACTTTATAATTATAAGAATTAAAGATCTCATTAAGTTCTGTTATTCCTTGTTTTATATTCTCAAAGCTCTTATTGCCTTCCCCATTTGAACTTCGTTATAGATGATAGCCGAAATAGTATTAAATTCACCCTACATATCTTTGTAAATTTAAGCTACTTTCTAAATTTTCTTAATTGCATAGAATATTATAACTTTTCGTAGAAAACTATTGTATACATGTTACAATGCCTTTGCTAAGCTGTAATTGTAAGTGATAATCTCAAATATAAAATATTTAGGGAAAAATTGTGAGGAGGATTAGGTCAAAATGAAAAGAAACTTTAAAAAACTTATTGCGATTGCATTAAGTACTGCGGCAATGATAACTGTATTGTCAGGTTGTGGCAGTGAAACAACAAGCGATGCTCCTAAAAAGTCAGATACTTCGACTAAACAACCTGTGACACTTACTTATGCAATTTGGGACAAGAATCAGGAACCTGGCATGAAAGCTATAGCCGATGCTTTTACGCAGGAGAACCCCAACATAAAAGTTAAAGTTGAGGTTACACCTTGGAATCAATATTGGACAAAACTCGAAGCAGCTGCTACAGGCGGCGAATTACCAGATGTTTTCTGGATGCATGTTAATAACTTTTTAAAATACCAGAGTAATGGTTTGCTTATGGATATTACAGACAGATTAAAAGATAGTAAAGATGTTGATTTAAATAACTTCCCTGAAGGACTTGTTGATTTATATACTGCAGACGAAAAAAAATATGCAATACCTAAGGACTACGATACAATAGCCTTGTGGTACAACAAAACTTTGTTTGACCAAGCCAATATTCCTTATCCTGATGATACATGGGACTGGAATAAATTATTGGAAGTAGCCCAAAAGTTAACCGACCCATCGAAGGGAATATATGGTTTTTCAGCACCACAGATTGATCAGGAAGGATACTGGAACTTTATATACCAAAATGGTGGATATGTTATTTCAGAAGATAGGAAAAAATCAGGATATGATCAAGAGGCAACAAAAGAGGCAATACAATTCTATGCTGATCTCAGCTTGAAATACAAGGTATCTCCAACAATACAGCAATTTGCAGATACATCTTCCAACCAATATTTTGAATCAGGAAAAACTGCAATGTGTTTAGCTGGTTCATGGATGATTAGTGAATTTGGGGCAAATGATTATGTAAAGCAAAACTGTGATTTGACTGTTATTCCTCATGGAAAAGAAAAGGCATCTATATATAATGGATTAGGCAACGCTGTTTCTGCCAAGACCAAACATCCAGAGGAGGCATGGAAGTTCCTAGAGTTCATGGGTACTAAAGAAGCAAATATGATACAGGGTCAAAAGGGTGCAGCAATACCTGCATATAAAGGCTGCGAATCTGCATGGATTGATTTTAATAAAGGATTTAATGTAAAGGCTTATTCAGATATGCTTGAATACGGTGTAATTTACCAAAACTCGAAGACTGCACCAAAATGGTCAGAATCTCAAAAAACATACATGACCAAGATACTATCAGGACAGGTTTCTGTAGAGGATGGGTGCAATCAGCTTGCTAAAGAGATGAACGGTTTCTTGGATAGTGAAAAATAAAAATTATTAGTCTGATAGCAATTAGTAACATTACTAATTGCTATCGTATTAATCATATTTTTTAAGTTTTACAAGAAGGAGAATTCAGGATGAATACTAATATCAGCAAAAATAACATATCTTCAATCGTGACAAAAGAACCAAAGGTTACAAAAAAGAAATTACAGGACTACGGCTGGGCTTACCTGATGATTGCACCTACAATCATAGGTCTGATAATACTTAATATATGGCCTATTTTTTATACCCTTAATCTTAGTTTTCACCAAAATGGAGATTTTGGCAGCAGCGGTCAATTTGTTGGTTTAGCCAATTATAAACGCTTACTAAGTGATCCAAATGTTGGCAGCGCAACCTTAAACACTTTTAAATATACTTTAGTATCTGTTCCTATTTGTATCATTCTATCTCTCTTGATTGCAGTTTTGCTTAATACAAAGATTAAAGGGAAAACAATATATAGGACAATTTATTTTTTGCCTGTAATTGCCGCTCCGGCAGCAATAGCTATGGTTTGGAAATGGCTTTTTAACGCAGACTTTGGACTGATAAACTATTTGCTTTCTTTGGTAGGTATTCATGGTCCCAATTGGATAACCAGCCCCGATACTGCCCTTATATCACTTATTATAATAGGTATATGGAGCGGAATTGGATATAACATGGTTATTTTTCTTGCAGGTTTACAGGATATTCCTAAAACCTTTTACGAGGCAGCGGATATTGATGGTGCAGGTCCATTCAGTAAATTTTTTAATATAACGATTCCACTAATATCTCCTACCATGTTTTTCGTTGTTATGACCAGCATAATAAGCTCATTGCAGGTATTTGACTATATATATATGCTATGGGGGACAGATACTATAGGCTTGGAATATACTCAATCGCTGGTTTTCCTGTTCTATAAAAATTCATTCCTTATGAATGACAAAGGTTATGGTTCGGCTATTGCAATGTTTCTCCTTGTAATAATCTTGATTATAACCGTAATCCAACTTAAATTACAGAAAAAATGGGTACATTATCAATAATGGGGGGTATATTTAATGAACAGAAAAAAACGGTCAAATCATATCATAATCCATATAATACTCATAATTGGTGCCATAGGTATGCTGCTTCCACTTTTTTGGATGCTTAAAACATCACTTGTATCTCTTGCAGAGTCTACAAAAATACCTCCTACTTTTATTCCACAGGAATTTATGTGGAGTAATTATTCAGATGTCATCAATTTATTGCCTTTTGGTAAGTTTTATATAAATACATTGTTAATGATATTATTCAGGGTACTTGGCTCTGTTTTTTTCAGCGCCATGGCGGCTTATGCATTTGCCAGAATAAAGTTTCCAGGTAGGAATTTACTATTTATGATAGTGCTTATTCAGTTAATGGTACCCTCGCAAATATTCATAATTCCACAATATATGTTGGCATCGAAATTAGGATGGCTAAATAGTATAAAAGCATTGATCATGCCGGGAATTGTGAGTGCTTTTGGCACATTTCTGATGAGGCAGTTCTTTATGAACATTCCAGATGAGCTTGAGGAAGCTGCCATTTTGGATGGATGCAACAGATGGCAGATCTTTTCTAAAATTATGCTGCCATTAACCAAGTCTGGTATGGTATCACTTGCAATATTTACAGCATTATTTGCTTGGAAGGATTTGATGTGGCCTTTAGTAGTGAATATGTCGATAGATAAGATGCCTTTATCTGCAGGGCTGGCATCACTCCAAGGCCAATATTCTACAAATTATCCACAGCTAATGGCAGGTTCAGTGATAGCCATATTGCCAATGCTAATAATATTTATTGTTTTCCAGAAACAGTTTATTGAAGGTATAGCCACTACAGGTTCAAAAAATTAAGTAATATATTATATGATACCGCGAATATGCGGCTTTATGCTTGGCTGAACTCTTATATATACATAAAGCTGCATATTTTCTATATGATCTTCAATATACTTAAGCTATAAATATAACATATAATATAAATGTATAAGTTGTGAATTACAGAAAAACTTTTGTTTTACCTTCAGGTGCTTTAGGAGTGAAAAAATGTATAATTTATTGATTGTAGAAGATTTCAAAGTGGACAGGCAAAATTTAAGGAGTATTCTTAACAGCTTGGAAGGTATAGATATAAATATTGTTGGAGAATGCAAAAACGGTAGAGAAGCATTAGAGTTTATTGGTGAAAATAGTGTAGATATCATATTAAGTGATATTGAGATGCCCTATATGAACGGTCTTGAGCTTGCCCAAAATGTTAATGTAAAATATCCTAACATAAAAATTATCTTCTGCTCCCTGTATGATGAGTTCGAATATGCACGTAAGGCTCTTTACCTAAATATCTCTGGGTATATATTAAAACCTTTCGACAAGGATGAACTTTTAAAATGTCTCAAAGATGTTATTGAACAAATAAATACTGAATCTGGATTTAGAAAGGAACATAAGGAATATCAGGAACTGAAAAAAGTTTTAGAGGATAATAAACCACAGCTATTGGATAGTTTTATGAGGGGTATTATCTATGGCACAATTGCCGATGAACAGGATATATTGGATAAGTCTGAATACTTAGGGGTTAGGTTATCGAAGGATTTATTTGCGCTAGTTTACATAGAAATTGATGACTATGAAAAGATTACTAATAACAAAACAGTAGAGCAAAAGCAGCTTTTCTCTATTAAACTATATGAAAGGGTTAAGGAGACCTCTAAAAAATTTGAAGGTTCATATATTATCAGCATCGACGACTCCCATTTTGCGTATTTAGTTAACTGTTCGTTGGATGATGACATATATGGAAAATGTACGGAGCTTGCAATTGAGTTGATCAATGAATTTAAGCTGTCTGGTGTAAGCATTACTATATCAATAAGTGATGCATGTAATAATATAAGGGATATTAAAACTCTTTTGCAGCAATGCACATATATAATGAGATATAAGTTTATACTTGGCAATGGAAAAGTATTAAAATCTCAAGACATTCCAAGCGGCATTCAGAGTCTTGATATAGATCTTAATAGTATTAATGTAGATATAAAATTTTTGCTTAATTCAGGCAGCAGAGAAGACATACAAAAGTATGTATCAAATATATTTAAATCTGATTCTCAAATGATTAACAAGGAGGGTATAAGGAGTATTTGCCTTTCAATTACTTTATGTGTAATTTTTGTATTAAATGAAAATAACGAAAGCTTGAATCCATTATTTAACGATATAAATTTAGTTTGGAAAGGCCTATTGAAGTTTGAAACTATTACTGATGCTCGTAATTGGATAGAAAATATACTTGTCCTTGCCAATGAACAACTTTCGAGAAAGGCAAGCGGAAAATACAGACTAATAGTTGAAGAAATAGAGAAAATCATTAAAGATAATTATATGAAACCCATAAGTGTAGAAACTATTGCAGATGAGCTCCACTACAGTCCTAATTACTTAAGTTATGTCTTCAAGAAAGAAACCGGAGAAACAATTACAGACTATATGTCAAAGATTAAAATGGAAAAGGCTAAAGAAATGCTTTTGGATATACGTAATAAAATATATAATGTATCGGAAGCTTTGGGCTATAGTAATTCAGCCTATTTTTGCAGTGTATTTAAGAAATTTACCTCTATGACCCCTAATGAATACAGGGAAAGGAATATATCGACAGATTAAGGGTTTATGTATACTATTTGCTATTTCATAATTGAAGTGCACACTGCTGCGAGGTGAGGTTTATATGAAAAAGTTATTTGGAAATTTTAAAATTACTATATTTTTAAAACTTATTTTGCATTTTATATTTTTAATAGTAGTAATTCTTCTGCTTGTAAATATTATGGCAACTAGGGTTGTAAACCGTGAAGCTGAGAAGCTTTTTATTTCATCAACAAATCAGTCATTGTGTCAAAATAGGAATTATGTGGAGTCTGTAATTAAGTCGGCAAACAATTACGTTAACCAGCTAACTATCGATTCGGAATTTTGTGATCTTCTTTTTAAAAACTTTACTGATTTCCCTACATATTACGAAAATCTTGAAAGTGCCCAAAAAAGATTGGATACAATTGTACTATCCGATAATATGATAGATAGTATTAACATAATTATTCCATCGGGCATTTCTTTGCGTTCATCTTCACTGCATGCTAGAACGATAAATATTTCTGAAGATATTGTAAAAAGAGTTATAGAACAGGATTTCTATAAAGATGCGATAAAATTTTATGATAAAATTTTTTTCCTGCCTCCACATAAAGATCCAATAGACCTGGATAATAAAGATCTTATTATAAGCAATGTAAAATCATTAAAGTTTGTTTTGTCTAATAATAAATCTGCAGTAGTATTCATAAACATAAAACCTGATGTTATTCAGAATGTATTATCAGGAGCACAAATAGGTAAAGATGGTTATATATCAATTGTAGATAAAGATGGATATATTGTATCCAGTCCTGACAGCAGTATGTTAGGTGCTGATGTCCATAATGAAGAGCCTATAAAGAAGATACTTTCAAAAGATGAAGGACAGTTTATATATAATGATAGTAAAACACACAAAGAGATGTTTGCCATATATACTTCATCAGATTTTACAGGATGGAAATACATAGCGGTAGTCCCTGAAGATGAACTAACTTGTGCAGCACCAGCAATAACAAAGGGAATACTGCGCATAAGTAGCTTATGCCTTATTTTAGCTGTAGTTATTGCATTTATTATTTCTCTTTATATTTCAAAACCAATAAATGAAGTGACTAAAGCAATGGCCATGGCTGAATCAGGAAATTTAAACGTTAGGGTAAAGTATAATTCAAATGATGAATTAGGGAGATTAAGCAGAGGTTTTAATAATATGGTAGAAAAAATCAACAAACTAATTGAAGAAGAATATAAATATAAACTACTGATTAACAAGGAAAAACTTGAGCTTCTTCAGATGCAGATAAATCCGCACCTTCTCTATAATACACTTGCAATGGTAAGCTATAAGGCAAGAAAGGAAAATAAGATTCAAATCGTTGAAATTGCTGAAAATCTTTCAAATTTTTATAAAGGAATATTAAGCAAGGGCAAAAACATATCTACATTCAGGGAAGAAGTAGATATGATAAAAACATATGTGAGCTTAGCAAAATCAGTATATGAAATTGATATTAATGCAATTTATGAAATTGATGAGACTATATATGATTTATTTACGCTCAAACTCTTAATGCAGCCAATAGTGGAAAACTCAATAATACATGGATTAAAACCTAAAAGGGGAGGTATTTTGCTGGTAAGTGCATATATAGAAGACAACAATGTAAATGTTATAATTTCAGATGATGGTATAGGAATGGATAAAGCTATAGTTGATCAATTAAATAGTATTACCTCTTATGAAGATGTTTACGATCAAGATGCTTACGAAGGTTATGGCATAAGTAATGTAATAAAAAGAATAAAACTTTTCTTCGGAGATGAATATGGTATTAATATTGATAGTAATTATGACCAGGGAACAACTGTTATTGTTAAACTTCCAGTAATTAAGCAGATTGACAAACAAATCATATAGGCTGTTAATCTATTCATATACTCAAAAGATTTTAATATTAACCTTAAAAGACTAAGGAATATGGCAGATATTTGGGCTAATGCTTAAGTCCAGCTTCCTATTGAGGAGGACGATGTGCTGATAATTCATTCTGTTTCAGGCAGGAATCCAGTTTC
>DIRE01000024.1:0-451 GCA_002426575.1 Clostridiaceae bacterium UBA5444
TTCATTCCTTCTTTTAAATCTACATTTTCCATAATATACACACCCCACTCTTTCAAAATAATTAGATAGTTGTCCAACCACCATCAATTTGTAAAAGTTGACCTGTAGTATAACTAGAAAATTCAGAAGCAAAATAGATGATAGCCGTATCTAATTCCCCAGGGTTACCAATTCTGCCCATAGGGCAATATGTTTGGATAATTTTTTTTGCTTCATCACTATCAAGAGCAGCACTAGTCATCTCACTTGAAAAATAAGCAGGACCAATTGCATTAACCGTTACACCAGTTTTAGCCCATTCATTTGCTAAAGACTTGGTTAACATCAAAACGCCGCCCTTTGTAGTTCCGTATGCTGACAGATGGAATCCAGTCATAGAAACAGTAGAATGGATGGAACCTACGTTGATAATTCTGCCATAATGTGCTGGAATCATATACTTAGCTGCTTC
>DIRE01000024.1:577-809 GCA_002426575.1 Clostridiaceae bacterium UBA5444
ACGTTGATAATTCTGCCATAATGTGCTGGAATCATATACTTAGCTGCTTCACGCGAGAAGAAATAAACTTGATTTAAATTAGTATCCATCATCTTTAGCCAATCTTCATTTGTAATATCTGTTGCAGCGTCAAAAATAGCACGCCCTGCATTATTAATTAAAATATCTATTTTGCCATAATGTTCAACCGTATCTTTTACAGTAGCAGCAATTTCGTCAGGATGCGTAACAT
>DIRE01000024.1:1078-22394 GCA_002426575.1 Clostridiaceae bacterium UBA5444
AATATCAGCACCCTGATTTGCCAATGCTTTTGCAAATTGTACACCAAGACCGGAAGAACCTCCTGTAACCAATGCAACTCTACCTGTTAAATCGAAATAATTTTTCATAATAAACCTCCTTGTATAATAAGAAATCAAATATAATATATAGATATATCTATATCTACCGATTAGTTGATATTCTAACATTATATTCCGATGTTTGTCAAGCGAGCTGTCACATTTGATAGTTTATTCACGACTTTCCATCATTTCTTCAGATAGCCTTTTTCTTTGACAAAATAGCATAAATTCATCAATTTGAGGATTAATCTTATACATAAAATAAACCTTCCTATTATTGGGTTGAATGTTCTACCCAATAAATAGGAGAGTTTATAGGTTTAAAAATATAAATGTTAATTGTTTACCATCAAGTCAAGTCCTTGGTATCACTTACCTATCCTACTTTTTGCTCAAGGCGAAGTTTATCAGCCACCATAGCAATAAACTCGCTGTTGGTAGGTTTTCCTTTGCTATTGTGTATGGTGTAGCCAAATATTTTATTTATTGTCTCCACCTGCCCCCTGCTCCATGCAACTTCAATTGCATGTCTTATAGCTCTTTCTACGCGGCTTGCAGTTGTGTTATACTTTTTAGCGATTGATGGGTATAATTCTTTTGTAACGGCGCTTAACAGCTCAACATCGTTTACAACCATAGCTATAGCTTCTCTTAGATATAAATAGCCCTTTATATGTGCAGGTACTCCTATTTCATGTATTATATTTGTTATCTCTGCCTCAAGGTTATTGCTATTATTAGTAGTACCATTATTACTGGTTTTAATAGCATCTACCTTATTTTGCACTGGCCTTTTTATCTCTGGCATGCCTATTCCACCATTAAACATCTGTCTTATTCTATTTACAAATACATCTAATTCAAAGGGTTTTACTACATAATAATCTGCACCAAGGCTTATTGCCCTTTGAGTGATTTTATCCTGCCCTACAGCTGATAAAATTATTACTTTAGGAATGGATTCTATATGTTCACCATTTAGCCTTTCAAGAACTCCTAGCCCATCAAGATGCGGCATTATTATATCAAGTATAAGTACATCAGGTTTTTCACTCTCAACAAGTTTTAATGCTTCTATTCCATCCTTCGCCACCCCTACCACTTCAAAATCATCTTGGTTTTTTAAGTACTCGCTTAGAATGCTACAAAATTCCTTGTTATCATCTGCAATTAGTACTTTTATTTTGTTTTCTGCCATAACATATCTCCCCTCATTAAAATTATATTTTATTATTATTTTATGACCAATTGTTGGTAATTATATTAATTCGACAAACTATAAAATTTTCCTCCTATATATTAGTAAATTTTAATAACAATTTCATGTTATACAAATTCTGACTATGTAAGTCGCTGCGTAAGTCAAACCAACATAGCCTAAATAAAAAATATCTCCTTAAAGTTAAGCAAATTTATTACTTCATCTGCCTGCTTTAAGGAGAGTATATTAATTAATGCCTGCTTCGTTAAGCATCCATTCAATATATATTCCATAGCCCATATCAGGTCTGTTTATAAAAACATGAGTTATGGCGCCTACTATTTTATCATCCTGTATAATAGGACTCCCACTCATACCCTGTACTATACCTCCTGTTTTCTTCAATAACTCATCATCTGTTACCCTTATTATCATACTTTTAGGGTTTGGTTTGCTCTGGACCGTTAATTTCTCTATTACAACATCATAGGCCTTTACATCTGTACCATTTATAGTGGTTAATATCTTTGCAGGGCCTTCCTTGATCTGACCCTGGAGACAAATAGGCATCTCTTTGAAACTTGCATTGTTGGTTAACGTTTTATTGGCTTTCCCATATATACCACATGATGTGTTCTTCTCTATATTTCCGAGTTCTTCCCCACCATCTATAAATAATCCTCTTAATTCACCAGGCCTTCCCTTTATTCCAGGCTGTATTGATATTATCTTTGCTGGTACTATGGTTCCTGTTTCAACTGTGAGTATAACTCCTGTATCAACGTCTGTTATAGGGTGGCCAAGGGCTCCATATATATTAGTTTTTGGATCATAAAATGTTAGTGTTCCAACCCCGGCTGTAGAGTCTCTGATCCATGCGCCTATTTTATACTTTTGGTCTTCCTTTGATTTTACAGGCTTTACGCTTAATACCACTTCTTTATCTTTTCTCATAATTGTTAGCTTTAAAACCTTACCACTGCTTTTTCCTACTAAATTTGATACATGAACTCCATCCTTAACCTCCACATCGTTTATCTTTAGTATAACATCCCCAGCCTCAATCCCAGCTTCTAGTGATGGGTTATATTGTTTCCCATCGCTACATTCAATTGCTGATATTCCAACCACCATTACACCTTTTGTATTTAGCTTTACACCCACAGAACTTCCGCCAGGGATAACCTTTATTTGAGGCAGTACATTTACTGTTACATGTTTTAGAGGTAAAAAGCCAAGAAGTTCAATATCCAAATCTACTTTTCCATTTTTGTTTGTTTCAATTTTAAAGGGAGAACCAAGATTTAATTTTACTTTATCACCATTTAAATGGCTTCCATTTAATTTTACTACATCATTATTACTTGTTGATATATCAACATTTATTGGCAATCTCATATTGTATAATTGCTGTTCCCCTTCAAATAACATTATATTTTCAGGAATCATTGAAAACTTTATACAAATAAATGAAAAGGCAATAATTGTACAGCTAATTAATAGCAAAATCATTCTGTTAAATCTCACTCTGTACAAGCCAATCACTCTCCTGTCATCCCATAGAAGCTTATCTCTCCTCTTTAAATTTTATATTTAATTTTTCACTAGATATCAATACAGAACAAAAGGGATAATATCCCTTTTAGTAAAGCATTAAAAACATTCTTTATAAGATTAAATTAACCTTTTTAAAATCTTTTATACTATAACAATATTTTCATTACTGGAAACAATTTAATTTTAATATTGGCAAGCCAAATAAAAAATGGTCAGGCGATTTAAAATTCGCCTGACCGTTTTTTATCTTTTCTTTATTGCTTTTGCCATGTTTATCATTTCTTCAGAATGTTTTAAGGTAAGCTCGGTTATTTTTGCTCCGCCAAGCATCCTCGCAATTTCTGAAATTCTATCTTTTTGACTTAGCTTTTCTACGCTGGTTTTCGTTCTATCTTCAAAAACTGACTTTGATATATAAAAGTGTGTATCCGCCATTGAAGCAATTTGCGGTAGATGAGTTACACATATTACTTGGTGAGATGAGGAAATCTGGCCAAGTTTTTCTGCAACAGCTTGGGCAGCTTTTCCGCTTATACCAGTGTCTATCTCATCAAATATTAAGCTTGGTATGTTATCCGTATCCGCAAAAGCTGTCTTAATTGCCAGCATAATTCTTGAAGTTTCTCCGCCTGATGCTACCTTTGACAGAGGTTTTACTGCCTCTCCAGGGTTCATGGATATTAAAAATCTTATAACATCAAATCCATTTTCGCTATAAGATATTTGTCCATTTATTTTGCTTGTGTTAAAATCTATTTTAAATATTGCTTTTTCCATACCCAGAAATTTAAGCTCATATACGATAGATTTTTCTAACCCTTCTGCAGTTACCTTACGAAGTTTTGATAGTTCTAAGCTTTTAGTATAAAGCATCTCCGTCTGCTTCTGAAGCTCAATTTCAAGTTCATTAATTCTATCTTGGCTGCTTGTTATATACTCTAGCTCTTTTTCAGCTCTTTTTTTAAATTCAATTATATCTTCTATGCTTGAACCATATTTTCTCTTTAAATTATTTATCAAATCCAGTCTAAGCTCTATGGTGTTTATAAGCTCTGGATCAAACTCAATATTGTCTCTATACTCTCTAATATCAGATATAATTGCCTCAATGCTATAATATGAATCTTCAATACCTTTATATATATCTTTTAAGCTATCATCTATATTTAGTACACTTTCAATCTCAGATATAACCAATCCAAGTCTATCACTTACCGGTGGACTATCTTCTAATCCACCATACAATATATTATATGAGTTTGATAAAGCCAAAAAAAGTTTTTCGGAATTTGAAACTATTTTTTTTTGCTTTAATAATTCATCTTCCTCGCCTATTTTTAGTTTAGCTTCATTTATCTCATTTATCTGGAAATTTAATAGATCAAGCTTTCTTTCTCTCTCTCTTCCATCTCCTGCTAAACTTCTAAGTTCCTTTTTAATATCACTTACTTTATGATATAGTATATAAACATCTTTTTTTAATTCTTTTAGATTATTTCCTCCGAACATATCAAGAAGTTCCCTATGTCTATCTTCATTTAATAGGGATTGATGTTCATGTTGTCCATGTATATCTATAAGATAATTTCCTACTTCTTTTAATATAGATGATGTGGCAGCTCTTCCGTTTATTCTGCAAATACTTCTTCCCAATATAGTCATCTCTCTAGACAAAATTATAAGCCCATCATCTAAGTCAAACCCATACTCTTTTGCCATATTACTTAGTTCTGTATTTCCAGGATTCTCAAATACAGCTTCTACATAGGTTTTTTCAGCACCGTATCTTACAATATCCTTTGAAGATCTCTCTCCAAGAACGAAATTAACAGAATCTATAATAATTGATTTACCTGCACCAGTTTCCCCTGTCAATATGTTTAAACCTTGGCAAAATTCAAGTTTTAAATTGTCAATTAATGCAAAATCATTTATTATAAGTTCAAGGAGCACATCTATACCCCCTATTCATTAGCCATGAGTTTTTTTAACTTATTTACTAGCTCCTCAGCCTTTTTTTCACTTCTTGCAATTAAAAATATAGTATTGTCTCCTGCAAGAGTTCCAACAATACCATCCCAATTTAATGTATCTATGGCTTCTGCAGCAGCAGGAGCTGATCCCGATATTGTTCTAACTACTATTGTATTTCCGACATAATCAACGGTTAGTACTGTTTGAGTAAATATAGAAACCAACCTATCTGACAAAATGTTTTCATTAGGTGAAATTGTTGCATACTTATATCGCCCATCTTTAGATAATACCTTAATAAGTTTAAGTTCCTTAATATCACGGGAAACTGTAGCTTGGGTTACATCTATACCTATATTTTTTAGCTCTTCTGCAAGTTCTTCTTGAGTTTCAATGTCCTTATCACTAATGATCTCAAGGATTTTAGCGTGTCTTGCTATTTTCATATGTAATTTCTCCTTCCAAATATATTATCTTTCTTTTAATTTCTCTCTCAAGACATCATAGAAACCCCTTCCCGGAAGTTTTATTAATTTGGTTTTAAAGCAAGCCTTTTTTACGGTTATATCTTCGTTTTCTTCTATTTTGTAACACTCCTGCCCATCAATTGTAAGATAAGCATCTCCAGAATTTTTTAGAAGCCTTATGCTTATAACTTCATTGTCAGATAGTACAATAGATCTATTTGAAAATGAGTGCGGACAAATTGGAGTTAAAGTTATTACTGAAAGATTAGGAGATACAATAGGTCCACCCGCCGATAAAGAATAGGCAGTCGAGCCTGTTGGTGTTGCAACAATTAAGCCATCGCCATTTACAGTCATAACTAAATCTTCATTTATATATGCATCCATTGTCAATATTCTCGATATAGTGTTTCTTGTTATAATTATATCATTTAATGCATAAAATTCTTTTTTTACATTATCTTTTATTATAGATGCTTCAAGCATCATTCTCTCTTCAATAATTCCTTCTCCCTTTAAAACTATATCTAGGGATTTATATATATCTTTTACATCTACCTCTGCGAGAAATCCCACGTGTCCTAGGTTTATTCCAAGTATTGGAGTCTCAAAATTTGCAATCTCTCTTGCTACCTGAAGGATTGTACCGTCACCTCCAAGTACAATTACAAAATCTGATTTTTCATAGACCTCTTCTACATTATATCCATTTATATTGTGACCTAAAACAGCAGAAGTTTGTTTTGTCAGCATTGGGTTTGCATTGTTCTTTTCAATCCAATTTATAATAGATTTTGTTAATTCAAATTCTATATCTTTTGAATGATTAACAATAATACCTATATTATGCATTATTCCACCGCCATATCATAGGGCATAATTTAAATTGTCATTTGCCCTAATTATTATAATACAACAAATAAATAAATATATCATCATAAAAGGAAAAAATCTTGCAATTATATAGAATATTTATACAATATATAATATAAATTATAATGATTTGTGAGACTCTTCTACTAATTTAACCCGCTCATCGTTTCTAAGCTCCCATGCAAATTGGCCATAGCCTACATCTATTGCTGTTACACTTTTAGCGCCATTTTGCAGTAGGCAATCAGTAAATCCGCCTGTAGATGCTCCCACATCAATTGCATCTTTGCCTGAAACATCAATATTAAATGCCTTAATAGCCTTTTCTAGCTTTAAACCTCCTCTACTAACATATGGAACTCAATAGGAGAGCTATATTTTATCATCTCTCCAGCCTTATCAACCCTTTTATTGTCCACAAAAACAAGGCCAGCCATAATATTTTGCTTTGCCTTTTCTCTTGTTGGAAAAAAGCCTTTTTCTACAAGTATTATATCAAGTCTTTCTTTTTCTACTGCCATATAATTACACCCCATTAAAGTCTACGTGAAACTCATTATATTTTCTATGATTCCTTTGGTATCAAGTTTATATTTTTCAAATAAAATATTAACATCCCCATGGGGAATAAAATCATCAGGAAATCCCATTAACTTTACTTTTTTATCTAGTATATTATTTTTGCATAGCACCTCTAGTATACTAGAGCCAAAGCCCCCACTGATTACATTATCTTCAACCACAATTATGCTGCTATATTTTTTAACTTCTTTTATTATGGTGTCTTCATCTATAGGTTTAATAAATCTAGCGTTAATTAAGCCTACATTAATCCCAGACTTTTGAACCTCTTCTACTGCTCTATATGCATATGCCACCATCCTGCCTGCTGCAATTATTAATATATCGTCGCCCTCATTAATTATCTCTGATTTAAACGGAATAAGGTCTGTATCTTTTAATACTGCTATATCCTTGTTATCACACCCTCTTGGGTATCTTAGTGCAACAGGGGAATCCAACTTAAATGCGAACCTTAGCATTTGCTTCAATTCATATATATTTTTTGGAGCCATTATTGTAATGTTTGGCATATGCCTTAAGTAGGATATATCAAACACACCTTGGTGGGTTTCACCATCTTCTCCAACAATGCCAGCCCTATCTATTGCAAAAACTACTGGTAGATTTTGCATACATACATCATGAATTATCTGATCATAAGCCCTTTGAAGAAAGGTTGAATACACAGCAAAAACTGGCTTCATGCCATTTACCGCAAGGCCCGCTGCAAATGTTACTGCATGCTGTTCTGCAATTCCCACGTCAAAGAACCTGTTTGGAAAACTTTTTGAAAAGTCAGAAAGGCCTGTACCTTCGGGCATGGCTGCAGTAATTGCAACGACTTTTTCATTATCTTTAGCTATATTTATTATTTCTTCACTAAAAGCAGCTGAATACGTGGTGCATTTGCTTTTAGTAAATTCCCCAGTCTTAACATTAAAAGCTCCCACACCATGGAATTTATCAGGGCTTTTTTCAGCAAATTCATACCCTTTTCCTTTTTTAGTTATTACATGAATTAAAACAGGGCCTTTTATTTTTTTGGATCTCTCAAGTACTAATTTTAATTTTGGAATATCATGACCATCTATAGGTCCTAGATATGTAAAACCTAAATCTTCAAAAAGCATACCTGGAACTAAAAAATATTTTAAGCTGTCTTTCATCTTTTGTATTGTCTTAGCCATATCGTTGCCTATTGCAGGTATCTTTTTCAGTGTGTTTTCTACGTCTTCTTTTAATTTAAAATATGCAGGATCGGTTCTCACCTTACTAAGATAAGTTGATAAACTGCCAACGTTATTTGATATAGACATCTGATTGTCATTTAAAATTACAGTTATATTTGTGTTACTATCACCAGCATCATTTAAAGCCTCAAGGGCCATTCCACCTGTTAAGGCTCCGTCTCCTATTACTGCAACCACGCTGTAATTCTCATGCTTTATATCTCTAGCTCTCCCTATTCCAAGGGCAGCTGATATTGATGTGCTGCTATGCCCTGTTTCAAAAACATCATAAGGGCTTTCGCTCCTTTTAGGGAAACCGCTTAAACCACCAAACTTTCTTAATGTATCAAAACCTTCTTTTCTTCCAGTTAGTATTTTATGGGCGTATGCTTGGTGCCCAACATCCCAAATTATTTTATCCTTTGGAGTATTATAAACGCAATGGATTGCAATGGTCAATTCTATAACGCCAAGATTTGAAGATAGGTGTCCCCCAGTCTTTGATACTTTATCTATTATAAACTCTCTTAATTCCTGAGCCAAAACCTCAAGAGAATCATCATCTAGTTTACGTACATCCTCAGGAAAATTAATATTATCAATCAATTTAGCCATATATATATCCTCTCATGTATAATATATCTATAATTTCTACTAAAGCAGTTAATGTTAATACCACTTAATATAAGTCTACATTAAAAATCATAAAAAGTATAATTAGTTTAAAAGCAAAAATTATATAGGCTTTTTAAAGATATTTTCTATGCTTTCTACAATATATCCAATTTTATATACAATATTATTGCACTGAGTAATAGCAAAATGCTTTCCTAATGCTTTTCCACCTACCGTAATAGATGCAGTTATAGAGCTTAGAGCAATTGATAGTGCTAGTTTATCACTACTTGAAGATATATTCATTATCCTCTCAATTACTACTGCACCAGCCGCTCCACTTATTATTCCACTTATATCACCTATTGCATCATTACATATATTAGATACTTTACTAGCATCTCTTATAAGCTTTACTGATGTTTTTGCCCCCGTTATCTTTCTTGATGACATAGAGTGAAAAGGAGTTTCATCAGCAGCAGTTACTGCAACACCTATAATATCAAATATTATGCCAATCATTATTATAATTATTAATATAATAAAAGCTACTAATACTTCCACATTTCTTAGTAGCATTTCCGAAATAAAACTAAGTATAGCGGATATACCAAAGGTTAATATAGTTATTTTTATTACCCATCTAGTATTTTCCTCTTTACTATTTCCAACTCTCTTTTTATTAAATTTGATACTCTTTTTATTATCCAATACCAATTCCTCCTGGAAATATGTAACCGAATTAACTAAGCATAATACATAATATATTGTTTGTTAATTATTTAAATTAAATCCCTAATCTATACTTAGCTTTACAATATCAAATGCTTTTAAAGATAGGAAGGCTTAATAAATTAAACCTTCCTACCATAGGTGGTAACATATTAGGTAAAGTTTGCGGCTTAGGTCCAGCAGGATTTCCCGCATCTTATACTAAAACGTCGCCATTTTAGCGGTTCCCCATTAATAAGAAGCTTGTTGTGTTGCCAGCAACAAAACTGAATCACCACTTAGTCCACACTGTAATCCCATATATGCCTCCTGTAGAACAGTCTAGGAGATTTCCTCAATGAATTTGCTTAAATTTTAGCCTCTTTTGCGAAATAAGTTTCGTACAGCAGACATTTTAAAATATTGGCCAATACTTTAAAATATGACCTGTATCCCCTTACCCCGCTCAAGGCAGGCTACACTGCATATAGCATCAATTGTACCACATTGCAGGTTTAGCCCCAAGCCGTAAAAGGAACCTACGCACTTGGGTCTCCACGGAAGTAGGGTCATACATCACATGCCGTTGTGAGATGCCCTATCCTCCTTACTCCCAGCACCAACCCCCAACTGGGCGTCAAGAGCCAGCACAAGGAACTTCATCGATGTGCCCTTTGGCGAATTTTTAGCCCCGCCTTCAATATAAGCAAACTCAACTAGAATACTGCACCACCTTTAAAGCAAAATAAATTATATCATATTAATTTTTAATATTCAATGTGATATAAATGAACACGTTGTATAATAAAATATAAAATGTGTTCTGATTACTATAATGCTAATATTATCAATATTTATTTTAATATATAAGTCTATTTTAAACTAGATTACATCACAATTGCAACTATAAGTCCAACTAATGCTCCTCCTAGTACCTCAACAGGTGTATGGCCAATAAGCTCTTTTAACTTCTCCTCCGGAATTTTACCAGTATCCTGCATCTCTTTTACAATTTTATTGAGCACTCTTGCTTGTTTACCTGCTGCCCTTCTAACCCCAGCTGCGTCATACATTACTATAAAAGCAAATACAACTGCTATGGCAAACTCTGAAGATTCGAAACCGCATATTTTTCCTACGCTTACAGAAAGAGCAACAACAAATGATGAATGGGAACTGGGCATACCCCCGGATCCTACAAACCTGCTAAAATCAAATTTTTTATCTTTAACAAGCACAAATAAAACCTTCAAAAATTGTGCAGCAAACCAAGCAACTATTGATGTATCTAGTGTTTTATTTGACACTATCTGTTTCATTATAGACAACTGCCGTTCCCCCTCAGTACTATAAGTGTTACTAATATTCTCTATCTAGTAAATATAAAGTGAGTTCTTTCAAAAATCTTGCCTTCTCACCAAAACTATCTATTTCATCAATTGCATTCTTAGTTAAATTCTCTGCCTTTTCTTTAGCTTTTTCGATACCATACATTGTAACATAGGTTGTTTTTTTGTTCTTGAGGTCTCTTCCAGATTCTTTGCCTAATTTCTCTGAATCCCCAATTACATCGAGTATATCATCTACTATCTGAAATGCTAGCCCTAAGCTTTTAGCATATCTTGTAAGCTTTTCTATATCTTCATTAGTGCCTTTTCCAATAATTGCACCACACCTTACAGAGGCAGTGATTAAAGCACCTGTTTTATTGTTGTGCATATACTCCATCAAGTCTTTGTCAATGTCTTTGCCTTCATTTTCTATATCTACAACTTGGCCTCCTATCATACCATTGATGCCCGCAGCCCTTGCAATCTCTTGTGCAGCTTTAACGAACCTGGCTTCATTTTTTAAGGCCAAAAAAGATAACATATGTTCATAAGATAGGTTTAAAAGTCCATCTCCAGCTAAAAGAGCAATTGCGTCCCCATAAACTTTATGGTTAGTAGGTTTTCCACGCCTAAAATCATCATTATCCATAGATGGAAGATCATCATGTATTAAAGAATAGGTATGAATCATTTCAATTGCCACTGCAAATGGATACAAGTCTTCCTCATTGCAATTAAAAATCTCTCCCGTACCCATCAATAGTATTGGGCGCAGCCTTTTACCTCCAGCAAGGAGGCTATACCTCATCGAGCTTATTATATTTTGAATATATTCACTTTCAGATGGTATAATATTTTCAATATAATCATTTACTTTATTTTGCCTATATAAAAGTTCTTTTTCAAAGTCCATAATTATTCACCACTTTCCGGATAAAAAGGCTTTTCAATCATTTCTCCATTTTCATTTTTTATCAAAAGTGTTACCTTGCCTTCAGCATTCTCAAGCTTTTTTTGACACTGTCTTACAAGGGATATGCCTTCTTCAAATATTTCTAGGCTTTCATCAAGAGAAAGCTTTCCATTTTGCAGTATTCCTACAATATCCTCAAGCCTGTCCATGGCATCCTCAAAATTCATATCTTTATTTTTCACTAATAAGCCCTCCCTCTATTAAATCAGAAACAGCGCATTTTGCTACACCATTTTTTAGGTGTACATCTAAATTGTCTCCAATATTAACATCTTTAATATCACTTAAAACTTCTTTTGTATTTTCTTTATATGTTATAGAATATCCTCTAAGCATTATAGATAGTGGATTTAAGCTTTCAAGATTAGATATATCCTTTTTAAGATATTCTTTGTTTATATCAAGCTTGTGAGTTATAAAAGATACCATATTATTATATATATTGTCTAGATACTGCCTCTTTTGGTTTATGGTAAATATAGGGCTTACGGTATCCATAATCTTTTTATTCTGTATTAGTTCTCTTTTTTTATTAGATAAATATATATCCATAGATTTTTTAAGCATACCATTGTATGTATTTATCTTCATACTAAGCTCTTTTGTATCCGGTACGCAAAGTTCTGCAGCAGCAGAAGGCGTTGGTGCCCTTAAATCTGAAACAAAGTCTGAAATGGTAAAGTCTGTTTCATGGCCAACTGCTGATATTATTGGAATTTCACTTTTATTTATGGCTCTTGCTACAATTTCCTCATTAAATGCCCAAAGCTCTTCAATGGAACCACCGCCACGTCCTATAATTATTACGTCTATATCATCTCTTTTGTTTAAGCTTTCAACTGCAGCAGATATCTCCTCTGCCGCCCCCACGCCTTGAACAAGAACAGGAACTATTGTTATATCTGTAATTGGGCTGCGCCTTTTTATTACATTGATTATATCCCTTACTGCTGCACCAGTAGATGATGTGACTACGCCTACTTTTTTAGGAAATTTAGGTATGGGAAGTTTTGTTTCTGCTCTAAATAGTCCTTCCGACTCAAGCTTAGCTTTTAACTGTTCATAAGCTACATATAAAGCCCCTTTCCCGTCTGGTTCCATGCTATTTACATATACCTGATATTGTCCATCCCTATCATATACTGAAATATTCCCCGAAACTATTACATTCATACCATCTTCAGGATAAAACTTCAGTCCATTGCAATAGCTTTTAAACATAACACATTTAATTTTACATTTATCATCTTTCAATGTGAAATACATATGCCCTGAATAATGATGCTTAAAGTTCGATATTTCGCCTTTTAAGATTACATTATTTAATATTACATCCGATGTGAATATCCTTTTTATATATTCTGTTACCTGAGTTACTGATAATGCCTTAATGTACATTTATATCACCATTGATTCTAATATATTTTCAACAAGCATGGCAGTTGTCATTGAGCCCACCCCTCCAGGTACGGGTGTTATATAGGAGGCAACTTCTCTTGCTTCATCAAAGTTTACATCCCCTTTAAGCTTCCCATCTACCATGGTTGTTCCTGCATCAATTACAATAGCACCACTCTTAATCATGCCCCCTGTTATAAGCCCTGCTCTGCCAACCGCAGATACAATAATATCTGCACGTCTAGTGTACTCTCCAAGATTCTTCGTCTTTGAATGGCATATTGTAACGGTAGCATTCTCCTTTAATAAAAGTGATGCCACAGGCTTGCCAACAATATTGCTTCTTCCTATAACTACGGCATGCTTGCCACTTATATTTACATTTGTATATTTTATAAGTCTTATTATACCCTTTGGGGTACATGGTATCAAACCTTTTTTACCACAGAACAATTTGCCAGCGTTTATTGGATTTATACAGTCAACATCTTTTTTAGGATCTATAGCCTCTGCTATTAAAAGCTCATCTATATGATTCGGAAGTGGCAGCTGAACTAATATCCCATTTATTTTTTCATCTATGTTTAATCTCTCTATTAGCTTAAGTACCTCTTCCTCTTGAGTTTCCCTTTCCAAGAAAAAGTTTTCAGTATACACTCCTAATGCCTTGCATACTTTTTCCTTACTATACACATACGCTTTTGATGCTTCATCATCACCCACTAATATTGTAGCTAACCCTGGAACTATGTTTTTTTGCTCCTTTATATTTTCTATTTTTTCTTTCAGGTCATCTTTAATAGATTTTGAAATAGACTTTCCATCAATTATTTTAGCTTCCACAACACCACTCCTTATTTAAAAAAGCTGCCATCCGCTAAATATACAAATTCATATTCTACAGACAGAAGCTTATTTTATAGTATATAATATTTTTTTGTTTTAAACTTAATGTTTAGCATTTTGTGATACACTTGCAAGTATTCCATTTACAAAGCTGCTAGACTTTTCTTCTCCATAGGATTTAGCAAGCTCTACAGCTTCATTTATAGCTACTCCATCAGGTATATCGGTATACAATAGCTCATAAACTGCAAGCCTTAGTATCGCAAGGTCGATTTTAGAGATCCTATTTACCTTCCATCCTCTTGAGTATTGCTCTATTTTTAAATCTATTGCAGATAAGTTGCCCATTGCGCCTGATACTATATCTTTAATATATTTATAGTCATCGCTGCTTAATTTATTAGTGTTATTATCTAAATATCTATTAAGTATATCTTCTTTTTCATCCATGTTATAGCCTATTTCAAACAACAATCTCATTGCTGATTCTCTTGATTCTTTTCTTCCCAAATACATCCACTCCTATAAATATAGCTATTTATATTAATATAACCGAAACTCCATATGAAAAAATATATTATCTGTCCCATCCTGATGGAAGTATTCTGTCAAGAAATTCAATTATATCTTCTTTATTATCTACCTTTTTACCTATATAATAACCTCCAAAAACAAAAAGCGCAATTAGCAATGTTTTAAAGAAGCCTATGCAAAGTATCAGTATAGATAATACCAAACCTATTAATGCCCCATTAACCTTCCCTCGATTATTGCTATAATAATTCAAAAGATATTCCTTAAGCATTGTACCACACCTCTATTCCACGCGGACAGTGGATAATGTTAGGTTATCTACATCTACTTTAACCTCTACTACACTTATTTCAGTTATAGACTCTATATAGTTTTTAATCTTTTCTTGAACTTCATTTACCATCTTAGGAATGTTTATATCTGGCAGTACGAGTAGCTTTGCCTTTATTATTACTCCACTTTCACATATATTTACCCTTATTTGTACATCTCTTATTCCTGATATCTGTTTTGTTGCTTTAAGTGCAAGGGATTCAAATGTATCAACAGATATTTTCATATCACCAAATTCCATTACTTTAATTATTCCTCTTTTTTGGTCATTATTATTCTTAACTCCTGAAACTAATAATTTAATACTGATTAAAAGCAAAACAATTCCAAATAAACAATAATACCAGTTAGAATAAAGTTGACCGACTATGTAGTTTATATCTTGTATAGGTATTACTTTAAAAGGTATTACAATTATAAAAACAGATAAAAGTATCATAAGAATCATGTATATGGTCAAAAGAATCCTATCTAATATACTCATAATTACACCCCTCTTCGGTATTGAAATCAACCCTCTGATTTTCAGAGGGTCTTTGTGTGCAAGTACAACTTCAAGAGAGCCTAGGATTACTGTGTTTATACAGTAAACAGTAACCTTATGCCTCCTGATTTATTTTTATTTAACTTTTGATGTTTGTGCTGGTGGTTCTTCTTCTTTTATTTCCTTTTCAAGTTGTACTCCCTGTACATGAATATTAACTTCCACAACAGTTAAGCCTGTCATGGTTTCTATAGCATTCTTAACATTTTCCTGTATCTGCCATGATACATCAGGAATTCTTACACCATAATCAACAATTATAAATAAGTCAATAGCAGCTTCTTTTTCTCCAACAACAACTTTAACACCTTTTGCAAGGTTCTTCTTTCCAAGCATTTCAGCAAAGCCGCCAACGAGGCCTGCACTCATGCCAGCTACGCCTTTAACTTCTGTTGCCGAAAGCCCAGCAATTATTCCTACTACTTCTTCAGATATTTTTATTACTCCCAAACCATTGTCCTCAGAATTAACTATTTCTCCCATAAATTCACCCCCTGGTTTGTATTATAGTATGTCTAAATAAGTTTAACAAGTTTGCATCTTAAAAGCAAATACTTTAGTGTATCATAAAGTTTATTATACCAAAAATATATCAATTTTACAATTACCTATTCCCTGTATTGTACAGTTATTTTTGAAGCTGCAACATTTGCCTCTCTGCATACTATATTCTTTATATAATCAACCTCATCAGCTTTAAGCTCTTTTGCCTTTACTGTAACATTTGCAGATGTATCGCTAAGTACTACTAGTGCATCTGCAAATCCACGCGATTTAATGATAGATTCTATTATCATCTCATTCTCAGATGAATCAACTAGTTTAAAATAATCATCTTCAGCTTTTTTCTTAGCATCTTGGCTCGTATTTTTGCTGTCTATTATCTCTGTTAAGTTCTGTCTGTTAACCGTCCTTTGATTCTCTTTGCTGATTCTTATATCAACAAAACAGCTGGCTGCACTATCAGCATCATTATTTGAGAAATCATTGTCTTTATCGATTATTACTTCTCCTTGACCTTCTTTATCTTTATAGTTATCCACCTTTATAACTTTGCCATATCTATTACTAATATACCCTGCAGCTACGATTAATACTACTAATGTTACTATAATTATGGTTTTCTTTTTAAGCACCATCATAATATTACCCTCCTTAATTTTCAATACCTAAAGAAATATATGATTTAAAAAAATGTTTTATAACGCAAAAGTTATACCTCTATTACTTTTTTTGCATTGGATATACATTTACACTACATTGCTCCAAATTAAACACGGTTTTTACCGCCTCGTATAACTTGTACTTTATTTCGGAATCGGCTGCCCCTTCAGAAATCACTATAACTCCATTTATCTTTGGCTTAATCTCCTTTGTAATAAATGGCTTATTTATCCCACCATCAGTTGTATTTACTATATTTGTTGAATTATTACTCTCATTAGTTATCCTTTTACCGCCATCTCCATCATTTTCTTCAGTAACCCTTGTTGAATTATTGGTATTAAATGCGGGAAAGCTTTCACCTCCAGAGTCAAAGTTTATCATTACTAATACCTTTCCTGCCCCATCTATGTTGCTTAGTATTTCTGTAAGTTCGTCTTTTACCTTATCTTCATAGCTTTTAGCCACTAAGTCTCTTTTATCTGCCTCGATAGTGTTTTGAGCATTATTAAAAGAGGGTTTCTTGTTTTGAGAATAAAAAAAGTTTGCAGTTATAACAACAATAAGTCCTATTATAAATATACTTATTAAATCATTTATATTTTTCTTCATTCCTCTTTTTATAAAATAGTCTTTTAACTTTTCATAAAATTTCATTTATATCCCCCCATCTATATTATAAAAATGCTATATAGTTTTTGTTTTTACTACCCGTCAGTTATTATTTCTATATTTTTAGCATCAACACCATATATATCAGATATTTTTTTTATTAATTTATTGTCTTTATTTAATATTTCTTTATTTTTTTTCTCCTCAATTGGTTTAAGGCTTATTTTATCTACCTTTTTAACTTTATTTTTATCCTTAGTTAAATGCAAGGTTATCTTCTCTACTTTTCCATAATCCTCTGATAATGCATCCTCTATAATCTCAACTTTAACTGAGGCCTCTTTATAGTCTGAGTATTTATAAACCTGCTTTTCAATATTTTCTTCAAGATTTGCTTTATATAAATTAGATGTTGCCTCTAATTGTTTGCTGGCATAATCAGTATCAGCGCCCTGGTTTTTCAAGGAGTTTGCCTCAATTAAATTCTCATATTTAAGACTTAGTCCTGTTATGTCAATATCCTTTCTCAAAAGTTTAAACAGGGGTGTAAGTATTACAGACATAATCAAAAAGCCTAATACCAGCCTTGTATACTTTTTCATATTTCCATTAGGCATCAATATATCCATGAATGTAGTGAATACAATTATTACCACAATCATATATACCCATTTATACATAAAATCCAACTAAAATCCCTCCACAAAAATATCTAAATAACATACCTGCCAGTTGAAGCAATTATAGATATCATAATAAAAAACATTACTGCAACGCAGAGCACAGATGCGAAAATAAGTGTCAGATAATTTCCTACACTATTTAAACAGTTGACTATCCTTTTATCAGATATTGGTTCTATAAGCGCTCCAGCTATTTTATATACTATTATTATTGATATAATTTTAAGCAATGGGAAAATGCACATTGATACAAGCACTAAAAGTCCAATAGTGCTTAATGCATTTTTAAGTATTAAACTATATCCTGCAATTGTTCCCACTGCATCTGATAAGCACTTCCCAACTACTGGGATAAAGTTGTCCACTGCAAATTTTAATGTTTTAGCGGTCACCTGATCTATCACCTGACCTGTTGACCCTCTGATTGTGAATATCCCAAAGAATATTGTAAGCATAAACCCCATTATCCATACCGTCGCCTGCTTTAGTAAAGCCGTCATTCTGCTTATTTTAAATGTTTCAGAAAGATTGTCCACTATTGTAAGTATGGATGTTAAAAAAATTAGCGGAAATATTAAGTTCTTTATTGTATTGCTTACAATCTGCGCAGAGATAATTATTATAGGGTCAAGTATTGATGCAGTTGTAACACCGCTTGAAGATGCAATGAGTGTCATAAGCGTCGGAAGCAGTGCCGTCATAAAGTCCACCATTTTAGTTATTGTTTCTTTCCCTATATCTATAGCAATGGAAAAACTTTTTACAACTATTATTATTAATACTAGATAGCATGCATAATATGCAAGGCTTGACACTGCATCATTGCTAAATGCTTTTTCTAGGTTTTGGAGCACGGCGCATATTACAGCTAAAACAACGAGCTTACTAAGCAGTTTTGTATTTAATAAAACATCATTTAATAGATACTTAACAATACCTATTAACATATCCTTAAAGCTAAATTTAACTTTACCTGTTTTGTATTCATTCAGCATTTGCTTTATATCTATTGCTGGCATATACCCTGAATTCTCATTATTTAGATCATTTACAAACTTTTCTATTTCCTTTGTATCTATCATATTCATCTGATTGTTATATACTTGCTCACTTGTATTTACTTTGCTGTCTGCATAACAATGGGTTTGAAATAATAAAAGTAGTACAAAAATCAATAAGATTTTCTTTTTCATATGATTCCACCTAGTAACAAGCATTCATATTAAAAATAGCTTGTCATCCTTTAAAATATTATTTTTATGGTATTATGCCTAGCATTATGTCAAGTACTGCCATTAATATTGGTACTGTAAGAACCATGATCATTATTTTACCTGCAAACTCCACCTTTGCAGCTATTGCACTTTCACCAGCATCCCTGCAAACCTCTGCACCAAATGTGGTTATATAGGCTATTCCTATTATTTTAAGTACGGTTGTGAGGTAAACCGTATCTAAATTTACTTTCTTTGCAATCTCTTGCAGCAAAGTTACAACGGCAGAGATCTTAAATATCATTAATAAAAAAATAGCTGCTCCAGTTACAATTCCTATCTGTATTGCTAATTCAGGTTTATCATTTCTAAGAAGCACAGAAAATATTGTTGCTACAAGGGCAAGTCCAACAATTTGAAATATCTCCATAGGATTATCACATCCTAATTAATACAATTGAAAAAGGGTTTTTACTGTAGTAAAAAGTTTATCAATAAGTTGAATCACCATAAATAGCACTATTACAAGCCCAGTAAGTGTTGTCATCATGGCTTGTTCTTCTCTTCCGGATCTTATAAGAACTTGGTTTAATACAGAAACTAAAATTCCAACTGCTGCTATCTTAAATATCATGTCAACATCCATTCTCATATATTTCATCCTCCTTATTCCTTATATAAGTAATATGGTTATAGCAACTCCAGCTAAAAAGCCTAGATTTTTATACATATTTTCATTTTTCTTTCGCATCTCTTCTGCTTTTATCTCTTGGGCATCAAGTTCCTTTATTATTAGGCTAAAACTTTTGATTTGGCCATCAACATCTGAGCTGCCAAGGGAGTGGCCAAAGGATCTTAGTATATCTATATCTTCATCTATTAAAGAGTACATACCTTTTGCATCATCTAAAGATTTGCAGAAGGCATCCCCAACGCTTACGCAGTCCTTTTTGCCTAAATTTGCAGCTGCTTTATTAAATATTATATTTATTGGGTGTTTAGACTTTTTACAAACTATTTTTAAAGCCTCAGGGAGAGGTGTATTTGAATAAGCAATTTCAGTTTCAAGCATTTGGAGCGAAATCTTTAAAAGTTTAATCTCTCTAACTCTCATACTATATCTCATGCCAATCATATATCCTAATGAAGAGCTAGATAATATAATCAATACAGAACCTATTAACTTAAACATACATACGCCACCTACCTAAACGGGATATTAACGATATCTTCTAAAGTTAAGCCATCAATTATCTGTTCTATGGTCCCAGGTCCATATCTATTGCTTAGTACGATTATTCTTTCAAAGACACCATCTTTTAATACTTCATTTATAAAAGGCCTTTTTAAAACATCCTCTAGCCCATCACCATGTATTGTGGTTACAATATTTACGCCTGCATTAGCAGCCTCATAAATTGCCTCGCAGTCTAACCTATTTCCTACTTCATCTGTAGCCACAACCTTAGGGGACATTGATCTAATTAGCATAATAATACCTGATGATTTTAAGCATCCATCAAGCACATCTGTTCTAATTCCCACATCGTTTTGGGCTTCACCTTGATATGAACCCGCAATCTCTGATCTTTCATCAACTAGTCCAACTTTTAAGCCCTTAGGAATATATTTACCTTGTCCATTGCTTATCTGCCTTACTATGTCCCTCAATATAGTGGTTTTGCCGCATTGAGGAGGGGATATTATTATGGTGTTGTATATGCTTGTTTTACTCTTTACAATATATTTAACAACATTATCGGCAGACCCTAATACCTCCCTTGCAATCCTTATATTGAATCCTGAAATATTTTTTAATGTCTTAAGCTTTCCACCCTCTATAACACCTTTACCTACAATTCCCACCCTATGGCCACCCCTTAATGTAATATACCCATTCCTTAATTCCTCTTCTATTGCATAAATTGAGTAGTTACTCAGCCTATGTAGGGTGCCATCACAATCCCCTTTTGTTACTATATATGCATCTTTAATGTTGGCTACCATATCTCCATTAGGGGATACCATTTCATCCTGACAGCCTCTGCATATCATTAATGGTTTATTTATTCTTATTCTTATCTCTTCTAATTGGGATATATGCTGCTTAGGAATTTTAAGTATTATATCTTTTATATTTGGAGCAATACATTCTAGTATTTCTTCTTGTATTACCTTATCAATATTCAGTTTTTGTTGAGAATACATGATAACATGTCCCCCTTCCTATGCTTATACTGGATCAGAAAAAATAATTGCCTTATTGTTTCTAATCTATAATAAATACTATTTTTATTACACTAATAATATGCTTACAGATTTTCTACTTTAAAGCGCTTTTTCTGCTTTTAAATTTGCTGCGTTTTAAGTAACTGCTGGCTTTTAAACCGGATATGGTGATTTGATTGACTTCCGCTGCTCCAAAATGCC
>DIRE01000024.1:22604-28313 GCA_002426575.1 Clostridiaceae bacterium UBA5444
GGCATTTAAGTCGCTGCTACAGTAAATCAAATCACCATATCCTGACATCAACACTATATTAAAACATAGCCAATACTTAAAAAAAGGCATAATAAAAAGTCCCTAAATTAATAGGAACTTTTTATTATGCTTAATATTTAATATTTAGAATTGTTTTTTGTAATTAGTCTTCGCAGCAGTGATCATCATCAGAGCAGCAGTCACAGTCAAATTCTATTGGCTGATTACAATTTGGACATATTATTTCATCTTCCTCATCAAATACATCCTCATCTATAAATACTGTCTCCTTACAATTTGGGCATTCAAGTTCAATAAATCCGTCATCATCTGGATCATCTTGCCCATATACCTCTTCTTCTAATTCTGATAAATCTTCATCTATTGCTTCAACATAGTCTCCAAGCTCTGATCCTGCAGTATCTATCTCATCAATTGCTTCAGCCATATCTTCTAGAATACCTACAATAGCTTTTATTACCTTTCCCTCTTTTGTATCGCTTTTAATATCTAATCCATCTATTAACCCATTTGCGTATGAAACCTTTTCTCTTATTGTCTCCATTTCATTTCCTCCTTTTTATTTATATGTTTTTTATTATTCTCTATGCCCTCTCCATGTATTCACCACTTCTTGTATCTATTCTAATTCTATCACCTGTGTTGATAAAAAGTGGTACCATAATTGTTGTTCCTGTTTCAACTGTGGCAGGCTTTAAGGTGTTTGTTGCAGTATCTCCCTTAACGCCTGGCTCAGTATGAGTTATTTCAAGTTCTACAAAGTTTGGAGCCTCTACTGAAAAAGCTTCACCTTTATAGAATTTTATTATTGCATTGTCATTTTCTTTTAGGTATACTATGGCTTCCTCCACTATATCATAATTAAGTGGAATTTGCTCATATGTATCTAAATCCATGAAATAATATAAACTTCCATCTTTATATAGATACTGCATTTCTTTTCTCTCAATTACAGCTTCAGGAAACTTTTCTGTAGGGTTAAATGTTCTTTCAATTACTGAACCTGTTATGACATTTTTAATTTTTGTCCTAACAAAAGCTGCCCCTTTACCTGGTTTTACATGCTGAAAGTCTACTACCATCAATACTTGTCCATCCATTTCAAATGTCATACCTTTTCTAAATTCGCCTGCTGATATCATAAATGTAATCCCTCCATAAAAAAAACAAATTTGCTGCTTACTATTAATTATTAACTATCTCTATTTTACCCTTTATTTATAAATAATAAACTCTTTTTTTTATAATCAATTATTTATCTCTATTATGTTCTTGTCTGACTTTGATAAAACCCTATGCCCACTGCTAGTTACAAGGATAAGATCTTCAATTCTTACTCCACCGAAGTTTGGAATGTATATGCCAGGTTCATCTGTAATTACCATATTAGCTGCAATTGACTCTTTACCTTTCCTTGATATAGTTGGCAGCTCATGTATATCCATACCAACTCCATGACCAAGCCCATGGCCAAAACACTCACCATATCCTCTTTCTTCTATTAGATTCCTTGCAATCTTATCAAGTTCTTGTCCAGTAATATTAGGCCTTATTTGTTCTAAGACTTTTTCATTTGCCTCAAGTACAATATTATATATTTCCTTCTGCCTATCACTAGCCTTTCCAATAAATATTGTTCTTGTCATGTCTGAACAATATCCATTGTATATGCATCCAAAATCTAAGGTTAAGAAGTCTCCATACTCTATCTTTTTTTCAGTGGCAGTTCCATGGGGAAGAGAAGCTCTTTTACCTGAAACAATTATAGATGGAAAAGATAAACCTGATGCTCCATTTAATTTCATAAAATGCTCAAGTTCAAGACCTATCTCTTTCTCAGTCATACCTATTTTTATATATTTAACAATATGGCTAAAGGCATCATCAGCTATGGAAGCTGCTTTTTCTATGTTTTTAATCTCTTCCTCATCTTTTATCTGTCTTATCTGCTCAATCATATTGTTTAATTTTACAAACTCTATATTATCTAATTTTGAACGCAATTCCTCATAAAAGCCATAGGTAACAAAGTTTTCCTCAAACCCTAACTTTTTAATGCTGGCAGATATTATATTTTGTGATAAAAACTCAACAAGATTTCCTTTATAATCTAATACATCAAAGCCAACTGTCTGATCTTTTGCCTGCTCTGTAAATCTTGAATCTGTAATGAATAAGGCCTCTTTTTGTGTAACCAATATATAACTTTCATTACCAGTAAATCCCGTTATGTAATTTCGGTTAGTATCACTTAAAACCAAAGCCCCGTCCATGTCTTTTTCTTTCAATCTGTCTCTTAATATGTTCAGCCTAGTATTATTCAATTGCTCACCCCCTGTTTAATATAATCATACAATGATTTAACTGCTAGTTTATATGTTTCCTTCCCAAATCCAGCTATTAAACCAATAGATGCTGAAGCTGTAATGGTTTTGCTTCTAAAATCTTCTCTATTAAATATGTTGGTCATATGAACCTCAACTGTTGGTATATTAACTGCATATAAAGCATCTAATATTGCTACACTGCTATAAGAATACGCAGCAGGATTTATTACGAAGCCATCTATTTTACCATAGCCTTCATGTATTGTATTGATGATTTCCCCCTCTATGTTGCTTTGAAAGAAGCTGATCTCAATCCCAAGTTCATTTCCAAAGGCCAATATTTCTTTGTTTATATTCTCTAATGTATTCTCCCCATATTTATCCTTTTCTCTTATACCTAACATGTCCATGTTAGGTCCGTTAATAACCATGAATTTCATACACGCCACCCTCAGTATGGTAAATTATTTCCTATTATTCTTATAAATTGTTAGTAAAAACAATAAGCAATATGCCCACTAGTTATTTTATCAGAAAACACATGGGTTTAGCAAATGTTTTATACAAATATGGATATATATTATTAAACAGTGAAAAAATACAGCTCAATACTTTATATTTCATTTTATAACCGCGTTATTATATTTCGAGATAACTATGTTCAATGATATATGCCGTTATTTCCACTCTGTGCATATTAGGAAGCATTTATTATTATGACATGAACTATAATCATCTGTTACCCTATATGATGCTACGATTACCCTCTTGTAATGCTTATAGTGGCCTATAGATGTTATTGTTATTCTTCTTTGCTCAAAATCAGGGTCTTCTGTTAATGATATTTCATAGTAACTTAAAACTCCATTGTTATCTTTAGTAAGTTCTAATGTATCAGCTCCCATAGGCGGCGGCTTTTTAGAATAGTTATTTATAGCTGTAGTAAATTCTCTTTTAATAAAGCTCCTAAGCTTTTTATCTATAATTGAGGCATCAAAGGTATTTTCTTTTTCAATTATATTGAGTACTTTATTTTCTATAATAAATAGTGACCTTTCTATGCCTGATTCTGCTATATAATAGGCTTTCCTAGATTCATAATACTGTTTTGAGATAAGCAGCTGATGTTTACTTATTTCTGCAATTGGAAATAATATTAGTACTGCAACAGATAAAAATATTATTATAAATATGAATGTATAACCTTTTTTATATGGATTATTTTTTAATTTTATTTGCATCTTTCTAATACCTTTGAATAAAACAATTTAGATATATTAAATACTATATATTTGGGCTTATTCATAGGATCAAGCCTCCCTGTTGACAAATTAACGGTTAATATATTGTCATAATAATAAAAATCTATATTATATAATGCCCTTGTAATAGGATTTGGCTGGTCATTAATTTTCTCATACAATATTTTTTTACCATTTTTGTATTCCCAATATATTTCTATGTTTTGCTCTTTTGATTTCATTTTTAGGGTTGTCTTTTCTTTATATTTATTTTCATAGGTATCAAAATACTCATTTTTCACTACGTATATGTGGTCAGAAGTATTTACATCTCTTTCTATTATATACATTGCATGTCTTGCTTCCTGATGTATTTCCTGCATTATGCTGTTTTTTATATACATAGAAATTGTATCTGAATAAAGAACTGTTATAAGTAAAAAAATAATGCAAAGAAGTGATATAGATATGATCATCTCAATTAAAGTTAATCCTTTTCGCACCATATTATATAGATCCTTTAAAACAAACAATATTAACTTTTCCTCTATCCCTTAAAATACTATCCCATACTGTAACATTTATCTTTATAATACTTCTTTCATCTTTAATAGAAAAAGAAGATTTTATTATATAATCATAATCATATGTATCTAAATTGAACTTTTTCTGGATGGATTCAAAGCTATCATCTAAATTATCTTCAGTAGATTTTAGACAATAGTTTTTTAATGAATTTATCATACCGTTATCTTTTTTATAAAGCGAATAAAATACAATGTTATCCGTATCAGGATCAATTGTGGTTCTAAATGTATCTCTAATAAATTTCTCTATACTATTTCCGTATATTTTACCCTTGTAAAATTCTATCGTACTTTCTGTAACAGAGGTTGATTCAGTTACTTTTTGTGCATATTTGTTGTTACCATAGGCTACGGAAATGAGTCCAACAAAAGGTATTAGTATTATTCCTAATACAGAAGCAGATACGGCAAGCTCAATAAGTATAAATCCTTTTTTTACTTTTGTTATCATTTTATCAACACCTAATCATCTTTTATGCTTATATAATCAGTTGCAACAGTTATAGTTATACTCTTATACTGACCTAAATTGTTTGTTATGATTATGGTACATGGATTTGGCAGAGGTTTACCTGCTCTATCAAAAGATAGCATACTTTTAGTATAGGTAGATCGTGTATTATCAACCCTAATTCCCTGGGGCAAGTTTTTTCTTTTTACCACATGATCATCACGAGTGTCTCTACGAATATATATATAATAACTTCTTTCAGTACTATTGAAAAAAATATTACATGTATCTCCCTCATATTTTGCCGTTTCCTGGCAAAGCCTCAAATCACTGAGAAGCTCAATTGATGACATATCTAGTAAGGTGCTTTGTTTCAATCTATTATAGTCCTTAAATATGGGAATACATACTGAAAGAAGTATACTAATTAGTGCAAGACTAACTGCTAATTCTATAAAGGTAAAACCTCTTTTGAAATCCATTTTATTTTTTTAATAATTAATGTTAATCTGATGTTGGAGTGAATGTAGCTACGTCTCCGTTCATCGCTACATCATCAATGGTTTTACTTAATATATCGCTCAACTTAGCATCAGCCCATTCCTTTGGAATTTCGGATAGATAAGGCCCAAATTCACCGTCTTCAGTCCCATCACTTTTTGTTTTTCCTATTAATAGTTCTTCTTTGCCTTTTAAGGTCGTATCTTTATCCTCTTTAAAAGTTTCTCTAATTGTTTTATTGTGCTCCATATCATATCTTTCTATTGCATTTTTTAATATTGAGAGATTTGTTTTTGCCTTTGTTACTTTTGCATTTTTAGTGTAGTCTGTTAATCTTGGCACTGTTATTAATGCCAAAATACCAAGTATTGCTATTACAGCAATTAACTCAATTAATGTAAAACCTTTTTTTACTTTTCTTTTTGTTTTCATAGCTACATCTCCTTTATTTTGGGATTATATTTCTATTTACCTTGATTATTACCATATTTATATGTACTAAACCTATTTTCAAAAAATAATTCTATGTTTTAAGTAACTGTTGATTTTTAAACCGACTATGTTGATTGACTTCCGCTGCT
>DIRE01000024.1:28480-35819 GCA_002426575.1 Clostridiaceae bacterium UBA5444
TGATTGACTTCCGCTGCTCCAAAATGCCCATTTTTTTCAAAGTAGATAAAGCTGATAAAAATGGGCATTTAAATCGCTGCTACAGTAAATCAGCATAGCCTGAAATCAGCAGAATCAGCAGTTACTTAAAATATAGCCAAATAAAAAAAGAAGTATAGTTTAAATTACACTTCTTTTAACTTACCTGTTATTGCTGACAAATATATTTATAACATATACTTATATATGCTGAACATAGGCAATATTATGGATACAACTACTATGCCAACTATTACAGTTAGTATAACTATTGTTATGGGCTCAATTAATGTAACAAGGGTTGAAAGTTCTATGTCTATTTCATCATCTAGATAATCTGATGCCTTACTTAACATATTATCCAAATTACCTGTTTCTTCCCCAATACCTATCATATGTATAAGCATTGGAGGAAAAATATTAGACTCAGATATTGCTATGTTTAGGCTGTCACCATTTTTAATCCTCTGTTTCCACTCTCTAATTGCCTCAAGGGCCACAGTATTTTTTATTGTGTTTTCTATTAAATCCATGGATTTAATAAGTGGTATACCACTTGATAACATTATTGAAAGGGTTCTTGCAAATCTTGCTGCAAGAACCTTTTTGTTTACCTTACCTAGAATTATTATATTTAGTTTTAAATTATCAATAAAGAAATTGAATTTCGCTGATTTTGAGAGCCTTTTTAAAATAAATATAGATGCTAATATAACGCCTCCAATTATTAATAAGTTGTTCTTAATGCCATCGCTTAAAGATAATAACATTACAGTAATCCATGGCAATTCGGCATCAAATTGGCTAAACATATCTTTATATACGGGAAGTACCTTAGTAATTAAAAAGGCAATGGATATAAAAGATATTACAGCTATAAACATTGGATACATAAGTGAAGAGCGTATCTTCTTTATAAGTTTATTCTCTTTTTCATAATAATTTGATAGTCTTTCTAGTATAACATCAAGCTGACCTGAAACCTCACCAACTTCTACCATGCTTATAAGCATAATTGGAAAGCTATGAGTATCTCTCATGGCTTCTGAAAGAGGCTTGCCCTTTTGTATATCCTCGATTATATTTTCAATTGCAATTTTTAATTTCTTATTCTCTGTTTGCCTCTTTAAGGTATCTAGGGAATTAATTATTATAAGCCCTGCCCCTAGCATTGTTGAAAACTGCCTGCAAAATAGTGTAATATGTTTTATAGCAATTTTTTTAGAGCGTATTGAGACCTTTAAACTATATTTATTTTTTGCCTTAATGGCTAATTTTTCTTTTTCATTAAAGCCTTGTGTTGGATACCCAAAATCCGACATGTATACACCTCTTACATGTTTATCATCCTAGATACTATTTCTTTATCTATACAATAGGTTAATAAAGACCCTTTGCTTATTATTCCTCTTCTATATAAGTCTATCAAAGACATATCCATAGATTGCATTCCAAACCTTGATCCAGTTTGCACTGCAGAATCTATCTGATGGGTTTTACCCTCTCTAATTAAACTTCTTATAGCAGGCGTTGCTGTAAGTATCTCAAGAGCTGCAACCCTTCCTGTACCGTCCTGCTTTTCAATTAACTGCTGAGATACAATCCCCTCAAGTACTGCAGCAAGCTGTACCTTAATTTGCTGCTGCTGATAAGGTGGAAATACATCAACTATTCTATCAATGGTTTTTGATGCTCCTATTGTATGCAGGGTTGAAAGAACTAAATGCCCTGTTTCTGCAGCAGTTATTGCAGTTGATATTGTTTCAAGATCCCTCATTTCACCAACTAATATTACGTCTGGATCTTCACGAAGTGCAGCCTTTAGAGCATTTGCATAATTTAAAGTATCATGCCCAATCTCTCTTTGATTTACCATGCTTTTACCATGCTTATGTAAAAATTCTACTGGATCCTCTAAAGTTAGTATATGGCAGTTCCTTTCGCTGTTAATTTGATTTATCATTGCAGCAAGAGTGGTAGACTTTCCACTGCCAGTAGGCCCAGTTACAAGAACTAGTCCCCTATTACGTCTTGAAAACTCTGCTAATATAGGCGGATGATTTAGCTCCTCAAGAGTTGGTACCTTAAGGCCAACAGCACGAAGTGCCATAGCATCTGAACCTCTTTGCCTATATATATTAACTCTAAATCTTCCTATTCCGGATACAGAATAAGATAAATCTATTTCTCCTTTTTTTCTATATGAATCATATTGTTCCTCATCTAAAATCGTTTTAACATACCTTTCCATGGTCTTTTGATCAAGCTTTTCAGTTTCCATCGGTATAAGCCTTCCATTAATCCTATTAATAGGTGGTACTCCAACCGTTAAGTGAAGATCTGAAGCATTCTTTTTCATTGTTTCATCAAGTAATTCAATAAAATCCATATCAATTCTCCTCATTATTAATGCATATTACTGCTAATGCATATTAATTTGCATATGTAATTTTTAATAATTCATCCATTGTTGTTATCCCTTGTATTACAAGTTTAGCACAGCTATCCTTAAGTGTTTTCATTCCTAATCTTTTGTTTATTTGTTTAATCTCATCACAGCCATTATTATTAATTATTGCACTTCTATATTCATTATTTATGACCATTATTTCATATACACCGGTTCTTGAATAATAACCCGTATTATTGCATTGTGAGCATCCCCTCCCTTTATATAATTTTAAATCAGAACTTTTACTTATGCCAAGTATCCCTTTTTCGTTTTCACTAGCGTTATATTCATACATACAGTTTAAGCATATTTTTCTAACAAGCCTTTGAGCAATGGATGCAATTATTGATGAAGGTAATAAAAAAGGCTCAACCCCCATATCAATAAGTCTTGTTATAGTACTTGGTGCATCATTTGTATGTAATGTTGAGAATACTAAGTGGCCAGTAATTGCTGCCCTAACTGCTATTCTTGCGGTTTCAGCATCTCTAATTTCGCCTACCATCAATATATCAGGGTCTTGCCTTAGTATGGAGCGAAGTCCTTCAGCAAAAGTAAAACCTGTTTTTAAATTAACTTGTATTTGGCTTATTCCCTCCATTATATATTCGACAGGATCCTCTATAGTTATAATACTTTTACTTTGCACGTTTAGTTCATTTAATAGAGAATATAAGGTAGTACTTTTGCCACTGCCAGTAGGCCCTGTAAGCAGGATTATTCCATGGGGCTGGTTTATTATTTGGTGCAAAGATTTAGCATCCTCTTCATCAAATCCTAGCTTCACCATTGGAAGCAAAAAATTGTTTCTGTCTAGTATCCTTATTACCACCTTCTCTCCAAATACAGTAGGAATTATAGATATCCTAAGATCATATTCTTTTTTATCTAAAATAAAGACATACCTACCATCTTGGGGAAGCCTTTTTTCTGCAATATTTAGATTTGATATAATCTTAATCCTAGTTATTATTGCAGGCATTGTTTGCTTTGAAATTTTAACAACCTCATGCAATGACCCATCTACCCTAAACCGTATTTTAGTATAATCATTGTAAGGCTCTATATGTATATCACTTGCTCTTTCTTCTATAGCCTTAGAGATTATCGAATCTATGAACCTGACAACAGGGGCATTACTGATATCATCATTTTTTTTAGTATATGTATCTTGCAACTTAATCACCCATTATCAATAAAAAATATCTTCTTTAGAAATACTTTCTTTAATTTTGGCCAATTATGCTGATTCTTAATACAGCAATTGCAAAATATACTAAATTCTTTATCGGCTACAAAAATTTAATACTTTAAGGTATAAACATATTATATAGCATATCATATAAAGTATCACCAATTAATCTTATTTGCCTAAAATTAATCAATATGTAAGAAGTTACTTACCATATAAATGTACATGTACATGCACAACTTGGGGCTTTACTACATATAATTAAGAATAATCTTAATCTAGGGGTGAGCCCACTGATTTTAGAATTATTCACGACAGCCGCTGTGTTTTTAAATAATATTATATTTCTTGTCTCCTATGTAACTAATAATAATTCTTTTCCAAAGCCATTATCGGAAGAAGAAGAAAGACTCTATGTAAAAAAGTATAAAGAAGAAGGAGATGAAGAGGCAAGGAATATATTGGTTGAAAGGAACTTAAGGTTAGTGGCCCATATAGTTAAAAAATATAACTATACAGGGAAAGAAGTTGACGACCTTATATCTGTAGGGACCATAGGACTTATTAAGGCAATTACTACTTTTAACAGTGAAAAGGGAACGAGACTTGCTACATATGCTGCAAGATGTATAGAAAACGAAATATTAATGGTAATTCGCTCCATGAAAAAAAGCAAATCTGAGGTGTTCCTACAGGACCCAATAGGAATAGACAAAGAAGGTAACGAAATATCTTTAATGGATGTTCTAGGAACAGATAGCGATACAGTAATAGACGAGGTTGAAAGTAAAATACAAACAAAAAGCCTCTATAATAAAATGTCATGTGTTTTAAAAGAAAGAGAAAAGGTAGTACTCGAAATGAGATATGGACTTATAAATGGCAAAAGTAAAACCCAAAGAGAGATAGCTGAACTACTTGGCATATCTAGATCCTATGTATCAAGAATTGAAAAAAGGGCATTAAAGAAGCTTTGCAAAGAGCTAAACTCAGATAATTCATAAATACAAATTAACGATATTTCGGAGGGTTTAACCTAATTGATTCCTTTTGAAATATCGTTGATTAAAGTATTCACTTAGAGTTGCTATTCAATATTGATAAAACTTTGGTTACAAGTATATCCACTGCCACTTTATTATATCCGCCTTCTGGTATTATAATATCAGCGTAGCGTTTTGTTGGCTCAACAAATTGAAGGTGCATTGGCTTAACAACATTTAGATATTGATTTATTACAGACTCAAGTGTTCTTCCTCTTTCATTCATATCTCTAACTATTCTTCTAATTATCCTAACATCTGCATCCGTATCTACATACACCTTTATATCTAAAATATCTCTAATTTCAACTTCCTGTAAAATCATTATTCCTTCAAGTATAATTATATCTCTAGGTTCAATCCTTACGGTTTCCTTTTTTCTATTGTGAATTGAAAAATCGTATATAGGCTTTTCAATAGCTTGTCCGTTTAATAGCATGTTTAAATGCCTAACCAATAGTTTTGTATCAAAAGCATCTGGATGATCATAATTGGTTTTTACTCTTTCTTCGTAAGTAAGGTTACTTTGATCTTTGTAATATGCATCTTGTTCTATAATCGTTATACTTTCTTTAGGAAGACTATTTACTATTTCACGTGTTACCGTGCTTTTGCCAGAACCTGTTCCCCCTGTGATACCGATTAATAATGGTCTTTTCATATTACTTCCATCCTTTCCTTTACAAGCATATCAAAAGGCATTAATTCTTTGGCGGAGTGTATTTTGTATATCATCTGAGGATGAGGCGTAGAATCAATCTCAGCTCCATTTTCATCCCATATTGTATCAAGGGTAAGGTTAAAATCATCGCCTTTTGGGCTCATTATCTCAACTGAATCTCCCTTATATAGTTTATTTCTTTGCTCTATTGTTGCTATTTTGTTTATAGGGTCATAATCTTTTACAATACCAACTATATCATAATCCCTAATATAATCGCTATTTTCATAAACTTGACCTGGGTTATTGTAATAAAAGCCTGTTGAAAATTGCCTATGGCTTGCTCTATTTAAATCTTTTAGCCATTTAGGATTAAACTTAGATTCTTTGCCATGCTGTATATATTCATCTATGGCCTGCCTATAGGCTTTAACCACTGAAGCAACATAGAATGCACTTTTCATTCTTCCTTCTATTTTAAGGCTTGTAACCCCTGCCTCACAAACATCAGGGATATGCTCTATCATGCAAAGATCCTTTGAATTCATTATATATGTCCCTCTATCATCCTCATATATGGGCATGTACTGTCCTGGGCGCTTTTCTTCCATAATATAATATTTATACCTGCAAGGATGGGCACACTCTCCCCTATTTGAGTCTCTTCCCGTCATATAATTGCTAAGAAGACATCTGCCAGAATAAGAAATGCACATTGCACCATGAATGAATGCTTCAAGCTCTAATGAATCAGGGGTATTTTCTCTAATTTCCTTTATTTCTTCTAATGTAAGCTCCCTGCCAAGTACTATCCTTTTAGCTCCAAGTTCATGCCAAAACATGGCAGACTTATAATTTACATTATTAACTTGGGTACTTATGTGTATTTCCATTTTAGAAACAACTTTTTTAGCAGTCATAAACACACCAGGGTCTGATAATATAATTCCATCAACCTTTGAATCATAAAGAAATTTTAGGTATTCATCAAGCCCCTCAAAATCATTATTATGAGGAAATATATTTACTGTAACATAAATCTTTTTATTTAGTTTATGGGCATATCGTGCAGCCTCTATTATTTCATCATTTGAAAAGTTACCAGCAAATGCCCTTAAGCCATATGCTGATCCTCCTATATATACTGCATCTGCACCATATATAAATGCAACCTTTAATTTCTCCATATTTCCAGCTGGTGCTAAAAGTTCAGGTTTGTTCATAAATTTCCCTCCAACTCATACTCATCGCCTGTTTTTAAACTAATTGCTACTCCATCTCCTATAGATAGAATAGATGTTTCGTAGTTTTTATTTTTAGATATAAATTCTAAGTAATTTCTCATTCTCTTTACTATTGTTATCTTTCTTCTTACAACAAGGTCATTATTTGCTATCATACCTCTAAATAAAACATTATCAGCAAATATTATTCCCCCAAGTTTTAAGCACCTATCACAGTATGAAAAAAATTCTTTATATTGACCCTTAGCAGCATCAATAAATATTAAATCAAATTTATCATCTATTTTAGGCAATACCTCTAGCGCATCCCCTTCAATTACTTGTATGCTATTTTCTAGCCCTGCACTTTTTATGTTTTCTTCTGCTTTCTCAATCATATCTTTATTTCTCTCTATGGTAACAATTTTAGCATTATTTGATGCTTTATTCATCATTATAGCAGAATATCCTATTGCAGTACCTATTTCAAGTATATTCTTAGAATCTTTCATCTTTATTATTAAAGATAGTAATTTTGCTACTTCTCTTTGTACTATTGGTACATTATTTTCAAGGGCATAATCTTCCATAGATTTTAATAGCTCATCATTTTGAGGAATCATATTCCTTATATAATCTTCTACATAGTCATATACAATTTTGCTCATTTTACCCTCCGATGCTTAAAAAATATGGCTATGTTTTAAGTAACTGTTGTTTTTTAAACCGGGTATGTTGATTGACTTCCGC
>DIRE01000024.1:36081-37086 GCA_002426575.1 Clostridiaceae bacterium UBA5444
TCAACATACCCTGAAATCAACACTATAAAACATAGCCTAAAATATAATACTATTTATTATTTTCTATTGCTTTTAAATGTTCTTCATATGTTACAGAAAAGATATGAGAACCATTCCCGCCTTTTTTTGCAACATAATACTTGTAATTTACATTATCAGGATTTAGTGCAGCCTCTAGAGATGCTGCTCCAGGGTTTGCTATAGGCCCTATAGGAAGTCCCTTATACTTATAGGTATTGTAAGGTGAATCCACCTCAAGATCCTTGAAGGTTACCTTATCTTTCCAGTCACCTAATGCATAAAGAACTGTTGCATCTATACGAAGCTTTTCATTGTCTTTTAACCTATTGTATATAACCGCTGATATAGTTGGCCTTTCGCTTGCGACCTGTGCTTCTCTTTCTATCATTGAAGCTATTATTACTATATCATCTATAGTCATATTTTTTTCTTTTGCTTTATTTCTCATATCATCATTAAATACTTCACCAAATCTTTTAAGCATTTTATTGATTATCTGTTCAGCAGTAGAGCCTTTTACAAACTCATAGGTATCAGGGAATAAATATCCTTCAAGTTTATATTCCCTATTAGGAATACCTTTTAAAAAGTCATAATCGTAATTACCGTTTTTTACTGCATTTAGAAAATCGCTCTTTTTAACTAATCCAGCCTTTTCAAAGGCATCTGCCATAGACTTTATATCATATCCCTCAGGAATTGTAATCCTTACTGTATCTTTTTTAACATCGCCATTGATCATTTTTTCAATTATTTCAACTGAATTCATTCCAGGGTCAAATTCATATTTACCAGCCTGCAGCCTTCCAGCAACCTTCTTATTCTTTGCATATATCAAAAAAGCATATTTGTTTCTAATAAGGCCTTTATCCTCTAATGTTTCTGCAATATCATAAGATGAGCCACTAATTAATACATCAATTTTTTTATCTCTCATATTAGATAGGGGTATATATATACACTTCCTATAATATGATAATGCTA
>DIRE01000024.1:37236-38647 GCA_002426575.1 Clostridiaceae bacterium UBA5444
ACTTCCTATAATATGATAATGCTAGAATAAAAATAATTATGGCTGCAATCAAAATAACTATAACTGTAATTGTCTTTTTATTTAAGGATGACTTCTTTTTATCGCTAGACTTTAGTATATGGTCTTCGCCTGACGGCATAAAATATCACCATCTTTCGTATATTAAATATCATTTTAATTATATAATGATAACTATGCCATTACAAGTATTGGATTATATAAAATAGATTATTGTACCTTTTTTCTTGATCTAGCCTTCGCTCTTGTTTCCGAATCTAATATATTTTTTCTAATTCTTATATTTTTAGGAGTTATCTCAACAAGTTCATCTGCAGCAATAAAATCAAGAGCCTGTTCAAGGCTAAGTACAGTAGGCGTAGTAAGTTTTAATGTCTCATCTGAACCTGCTGCCCTCATATTAGATACATGCTTTTTCTTACATACGTTTACTTCCATATCCTCTGATCTAGCGTTTTCTCCAACTACCATACCTTCATATACAGAGACTCCTGGTCCTATAAACAGTGTACCTCTCTCCTGAGCATTAAAAAGGCCATATGCAATACTATCGCCTGATTCAAAGGCAATTAGAGATCCTCTAGTCCTATCCATAATTTCACCTTTATACTCTTCATATCCATTAAATATATGGTTCATTATACCAGTTCCTTTTGTATCAGTTAAAAACTCATTCCTAAATCCTATAAGCCCTCTAGCTGGTATTTTAAACTCAAGCCTTACATCCCCATTTTGTGCAGAAGTCATATTCACCATTTCAGCTTTCCTAACTCCTAATCTTTCCATAACAGTTCCCATAAATTCCTCAGGAACATCGATTGTTAAATACTCAATAGGCTCATATTTTTTATCTCCAACCATTTTAGTTATAACCCTTGGTTTTGATACTTGAAACTCATATCCTTCTCTTCTCATTGTTTCAATTAGTATAGAAAGATGCAGCTCACCTCTGCCTGAAACTACAAAAGCATCAGGAGAATCTGTATCTTCAACTCTTAGACTAACATTTGTTTCAAGTTCTTTATATAATCTGTCCCTTAAATGCCTAGATGTTATATATTGGCCATCTAATCCTGCAAAAGGGCTGTTATTTACGCAGAATGTCATGGATAATGTTGGCTCATCTATTGAAACAAATGGTAAAGCTTCAGGATTTTCTGGATCAGCTAAAGTATCTCCAATATTTATACCATCTATTCCGGATATAGCAACTATATCTCCAATGTAAGCCTCATCTACCTCTATCCTCTTTAAACCTGAAAAAGTATAAAGGTTGCTTATTTTAACATTCTTTACTTTTCCACCGTTTTGGATTAGTGCAGCCTGCTCTCCCTCTTTCATTCTTCCTCTTTCAATCCTTCCAACTGCAATTCTTCCTACATATTCATTTGAA
>DIRE01000024.1:38806-39226 GCA_002426575.1 Clostridiaceae bacterium UBA5444
TACATATTCATTTGAATCAATTGTAGTAACAAGAAATTGGAATGGAGCATCTATATCTCCACAAGGAGGTTCTACATTCTTTATTATTGTATCAAATAATGGTTTTAAATCTTTTGAATCATCTTCCATATTATATTTTGCAATACCTTCCCTTGCTGAAACATAAATAATAGGAAAATCTAGCTGTTCATCAGTAGCACCAAGTTCAATAAACAAGTCAAATACTTCATCTATTACCTCATTTGGTCTTGCATCAGGTCTATCTATTTTATTTATAACAACAATAGGATTAAGGTCAAGATCTAATGCCTTTTTCAAAACAAATTTTGTTTGTGGCATTGGCCCTTCAAATGCATCTACAACAAGTAGTACGCTATCGACCATTTTTAAAACTCTTTCAACTTCTCCACCAAAGTCAGC
>DIRE01000024.1:39379-40335 GCA_002426575.1 Clostridiaceae bacterium UBA5444
TTCTCCACCAAAGTCAGCATGGCCTGGGGTATCAATTATATTTATTTTTATACCGTTATAATGTATAGCGGTATTTTTGGATAAAATAGTTATTCCTCTTTCTTTTTCTAGATCATTTGAATCCATTACCCTGTCAGCGACATTCTCATTAGACCTAAATATTCCGCTTTGCCTAAGCATTCCATCTACTAGAGTTGTCTTACCGTGGTCTACATGGGCGATTATCGCTATATTCCTAATATCTTTTCTTATAAACATAAACTACATCTCCTTCAAGACTAAAAAAAATAAGGATACATCTGTATCCGGATATATATTATTAGATTTTAGAGTCTATATTGTCTTAAGTCTCTTATATCTAAATTGAAATTTATAACTTATAAAGTTATATAAATATAATATAAAAACGCACCACACTTTATTGTAATAAAAGTATGTGCATATGTCAACAATTCTTATCTATAATGTTTTATTTTATCTACAAGAATAAGAAGCCCTGTTCCAAGGCCTGCTACAGAGAAAAACTCTCCAAGTCCAATTGTAAGAGCTGTTAATCCATAAGGCCAGCTATTTATTTTGCTTACCCATATTGATACAATAAAAGTATTTAACAATACAGGAGGAATTATACCAAGTATTTTATTTGGCATTTTTGATGTTAAATATGCAGCAATTAATGTTACTAAGCTGCCAAATACAATATCAATAATTCCATATCCTCCAAAAAGATTTGCAAGGAAGCATCCTATGGCAACCCCTGGTACGGCTGCCGTATCTATAAGAGGAAGTAAAACCAATGCCTCAGATATTCTAACTTGTATAGGTCCAAAACTTTTTTCTCCAAGCATAATTGTTAATACAACATATATAGCCGCAATAAGTCCTGCTCTTACTATAAACTTTGTATGATCTTTTGCCATATTCTTCACCTCTTTAAGTAACTATTGGCTTTTAAA
>DIRE01000024.1:40575-41107 GCA_002426575.1 Clostridiaceae bacterium UBA5444
GCTACAGTAAATCAACATACCCTAAAGCCAACTTTTTTTTATAAATAAACTTTTTTATTTTAAGCAAAAATATTGCCATCCCTTCAAAATAAATAAGAATGGCATAATACAAACAATAAGCATATATAAGTATATATAAATCAGTCTTTTATTTAATATCTATGTCGATACCTTCTGATATTATTTTAGTTATATCATTCATTAGTGTTCCAAGCCTATATTCACACTGAAGAAAATTGTTTACCTCAGGGTTTAGGCTAATAACATTGTATAACTTCTCTATTTGGTCTACTTTTTCTTTATCTGGTTCCTTTCCTGAAAGCTGCATTGCCTGGATTTCAAGCTGCTTAGCTCTAAAATCATCAATCATCTTTTTGTTATTTGGGTTTTGTTTAATTTTATCCCAAGATGCTTTATATTCTTTAACTTCTGTACTCTCAACTAGGGAGTCCTTCAATTTGTAAGCACTATCATATACATTCATTGCAATACCTCCATGTTTATACTAAGTAAAACAGCCTTATAATATCTA